>CBDUKH010000039.1:0-28303 GCA_965367755.1 uncultured Rhodothermales bacterium | reverse complement strand
ATACTGTAGTATTCAAACCAAGTGAGGACGCTCCCCATAGTGGTGCACTTCTCGTTGAGGTATTCACGGATGCCGGCGTACCTCCGGGTGTGGTCAATCTGGTTCAGGGAGCTGGCGGCGTCGGCGAAGCCCTCGTGTCGCATCCCGGAATCGATGCCGTATCGTTTACCGGCTCAACGCAAACAGGCGCTAAAATTGCTGAAACGTGTGGTTCACTGCACAAGCGTTGCTCACTCGAAATGGGTGGTAAAAATCCAATGATCGTCATGGACGACGCCAATCTTGACCTCGTTCTGGATGGCATACTGTGGGGTGCATTTGGAACGACCGGTCAGCGTTGCACCGCAACAAGTCGTCTGATCATTCATGAGAAAGTTCACGACGAGATGCTCACTATGCTCGTTGCCGCAACCAAGGATCTGCGACTTGGCTATGGCAATGAAGACAACGTCGACGTCGGCCCAGTCATTAATCAGAAAGCGGTCGAGAAGATCACGGGCTACATCGAAATTGGAAAACAGGAAGGAGCTCATATTCTCATTGGCGGCCAACAGGCAACTGGTGGAGACCTCGATGACGGGTGGTTCATCCAGCCGACTATCTTCACCAATGTCAACCGTGACATGCGCATCGCGCGGGAAGAAATATTCGGCCCCGTGCTTAGCGTCATCAAGATCTCGTCATATGACGAAGCCGTCGAGATAGCCAACGACGTCCCCTATGGCCTTTCCTCAAGCATCTATACGGCCGACGTCGCTACTGCTTTCAGAGCAATGCACGACATCGAAGCCGGCATCACTTATATCAACGGCCCCACTATTGGAGCAGAAGCACATATGCCGTTCGGGGGCGTTAAGCAAACAGGAAACGGTCACCGCGAAGGCGGCTGGGAAGTCTTTGAGTTCTACACGGAGACAAAAACCGTGTACGTCGACTATTCCGGTAAACTCCAGAAAGCACAGATTGATAACGTCGATTAATATCGTTCCCCGTGGATAACAATCGACGCATACTGATCGGGATTGCAGTTCTTGTTCTGGCAGGGATATGGTATACCTATTCTGAGCCAACGACAAGAGATGCTGCTGAGACAGAGTATAAAGAGGACGCAGGAAGCGGAGCCGTCGAAAGATTGTTCCGCTTCCAGACCTCTGGCGTCGTGGTCGAAACGGCAGGTACGGTTGACCGCACACTCCCCGACGATAATGAAGGCTCCCGTCACCAGCGATTCATTCTCGAATTGAGTAGTGGGCACACGGTCCTTATCAGCCACAATATTGACCTTGCCCCCAGGATTCCCGTGCAGACCGGTGATACCGTTCAGCTGCGCGGGGAATACGAGTGGAATAGCCAGGGTGGCGTAATTCACTGGACTCATCATGATCCCCAGGGTTATCGGCCCGGCGGGTGGATTGATCATGCGGGGAAACGCTACGAATAATCTCTGGCAGCAAGTGAACGACTGAAAAGCTAGCGCTCGGCAAAGAACAGATTGCCTGCCGATATGAAATAGACTCCCCTGCCATTTACAGTAAAGTCTACCAACTCTCTGTCGGTAATAATCGTTGTAATTCTATTTAATACTCCAGCTAGCGAGAAGAAAACAAACCGTCCAGAATCGAGCACGACGAGTTGATCATTTACAAGCTCGAGTGCCACCGGGTTTGAAAGGACCTCAGTCCCGAAGGAGTACAACTCATTCCCGAACAAGTCGAATGCTATCACTCTGGGGATTACAGCGTCCGTCATGAACAAGCGATTTCCGTGCACAATCATTTCGCCGGGATTGGTTCGTTTCTCTCGGCCTGAACCGATCTTCCATGCGTTTACCAGTTGCCGATTCGCGTTCCACTGGAGCACGCGACTGCTCGTACTATCGTATGCGAAGACATTTCCGTCCGGGCTGGATGTCACCGCAACCGGATACATGTCGGTGATTTCCTCAAGGCTCCCCCGGCTGACGGGCAAGCCAGACTTACGACGCGTTCCACCACCAACTGACAAAGACTCGATGTAGACGAAGTCGGTACCCAGCCTCTGTATCCTCCCATTTCCCGCATCAGCTACCAGGAAAAGGAAACCCGTCGTGGGATCGAGATCTTGCGGATTATAGAATTGCCCCTCGCCGCTTCCCGGCCCGCCAAAAACGGTCTGTGTACCCTTGACTGAAAAGCGCGTTACCGTGCTTGCTGATCGGTCAACAACAAAAACATTTCCGAGTGGATCTGAGCTAACCGATACGGCATCTTCGAAAGCATGGACCTCCGCTCCGATTGCCAGAGTGTCATTAACAAACTTCGTACCGCTTCCAGGCGGATTCTGAGCGCAGGAAACGTAGGCTACCAGCATGGATGCCAGCACTATGGGAATTGTTCTACACATCAGGCACCAACATCGTTAAGGCGTGCGAGTCCACGAGCCCCGATGTCACGGCGGTACTGACTGCCTTCAAAACGGATTCGTTCTATCCCTGCGTAGGCGCGATTGAGGGCGTGAGCCAGATCGTCACCGAAGCCGACGAGGTTCAAGACGCGCCCGCCGGAAGTCTCCAGCCTTCCTTCGGACAATTTAGTGCCAGCCTGAAACACCAGCGTGCCCTCGAGGGACTCGGCTTCCGATATGCCTGATATCGGAACACCTTTCGGATACGTCCCCGGATACCCTTCGGATGCCATGACGACACAGGCTGCAGATCCACTATGGAAGTCGACGGGGTGGTTTCGGAGGCCTCCATTCGCACATGCATCCAGGAGGCTAGCGAAATCTGTTGCCAGCATAGCAAGAATTACCTGTGTTTCGGGATCGCCGAGGCGGCAGTTAAATTCGACGACACGCGGTCCGATCGGTGTCAGCATAATCCCGACGAAGAGAAAACCGGTATACGGATGTCCGTCTTTCCTCATTCCCGTAAGTACGGGCTCGATAATTTCGCGCTGCACGATCGTCATAATATTGTCGGACACGGCTGGAGCAGGAGCGTAGGCACCCATGCCCCCGGTGTTTGGTCCAGAATCTCCTTCACCTATGCGCTTATGATCCTGAGCGGTTGATAGACAGACGTAATCAGTCCCATCGCAGATAGCGAAAATGCTCGCCTCTTCCCCTTCCATAAACTCTTCGATGACCACGGAATCGCTCGCACTTCCGAAAGCATTGCCGACTAGCATATCACGAAGGGTATTTTCCGCATGCTCGCGGGTCATACACACAACTGCCCCTTTACCGGCAGCCAACCCGCTTGCCTTGATCACCACCGGAACGACGTGGTCAACGAGATATGCCGCAGCCTTGTCATATTCCTCACGCGTGAATGATCGATACATCGCCGTAGGAATGCCATGTCGAACCATGAAATTCTTTGCGAACGTTTTGCTTCCTTCGAGTCGTGCGGCCAGCGCAGTCGGTCCGACGATACTGTGCCCCGAAGCCCTGAACTCGTCGACGATCCCATTAACAAGAGGCTTCTCCGGCCCGACGACAGTTAAGTCGATTGCCCTGGTCCTGACAAAGTTCAGGATGGATTGAAAATCGTCAATATCTAAATCTACATTCTCTCCACACCTGGCCGTCCCTGGGTTTCCTGGTGCTATATAAACCTGATCCACAAGGTCACTATTTGCTAACTTCCATGCGATGGCGTGCTCACGCCCCCCACTACCGACAACGAGAATATTCATTTTAACGTAAGATTGTTGCGAACGCCGTCCGCAATTTAGTGCCTGGTCATCAGTGCGTTTCGAAAGAAGTCATCTATTAACATCCTGAATACCGAGAATAACATAATACCGCCTGCAGATTCGCCTGACAAGAACGTGCGTAGTGGACTGGTCCTTACTGTTGTGAAGATAGTTCTCGGATTAGGATTTCTTGCATACCTCGTTTACGTGATTGATCCGACGTCTGTGTGGGAGGCTGCGCGCCAGGCCCACCTGCTTCCGCTCGTTGGAGCCGCCCTGTTGGTCCCTCTAAATATTGCCATCGAAACGTCAATCTGGAAATCGGTACTCGAACAGATGGGTGTACGATATCGCTGGCAATTCTTGTTGGGATCCGTCATGGCAGGGTTCGCTCTGGGCTCTGTTACACCCGCCCGCATTGGTGAGTTCGCCGGCCGAGCGTACTATCTGTCGGCGCCGGATCGCTGGAGGGGTGCATTTTCACTCGCGTTATCTCGTCAGCCGGAACTATCGATTCTTGGAATTGCAGGATGCATTGGACTTTTCCATTTACTCATCGGGCTATCGATCCTCTCAGGACCATTCTGGGGCGTTCTTGGGTTTGGAATCGTAGCCACCGTATTCGTAACCGCTATCTCTATTAAACCGCCTCTGATCGATCCGTTAACAAGGCGGTTTGGCAAGTATATTCCTATTTTTCCGGCAAGTTCGTTGGCAGGCACCCTCACCGACATGAAGTTGGGGCGAACATATCTGTTAAGCGTACTCCGGTATTGCGTCTACACCGTCCAGTTTGTCCTGCTACTGCGCGCGTTTGGAATCGCAACGCCGCTACTATCGTTGCTGGCTATTACCGCTGCCATCTTTTTGATAAGATTTCTGATACCGCCGATAACGTTTATGGACCTTGGAATCCGAGAAGGCGCTGCCGTGTTTTTTTTCGGTGCCGCTGGTGCCAGTACCTCGGCAGCATTTAATGCTTCACTGATGCTTTTCGGACTTAATATCGCGTTGCCCGCTGTCCTTGGTATCTGGGCTGTCCGCAAACTGATTCCTACGCACCGAAGTGTTCCGGAGGCGACATGATTGTAGCAGGCATAGCCCTGGTGATTACAGGCGTGGTGTATTTTGTATTTCTTGCAGCTGTGTCTTTTGGGCTTCGCAAAGTGACATCATCGGAACCACAAAGTTTGGAGCCTCCATATCCATTCGTCAGCGTTATAGTCCCGGCTAGAAATGAATCCGAACTTATAGGAGATTGCCTGGACGCCCTATCGGAGTCGACCTATCCGGAATCGCGATTTGAAGTAATTATTGTTGACGATCATTCGACGGATGACACTTCCACGATGGTAAAAAAATACCTCACGGCAAAATCCAGCTGGACGCTGGTGAGCCTGAACGCTCAAGATCCGTCTGGGAAGTCAGCAGCACTGTCGAAGGGAATTGAAACTGCGTCAGGAGATTTCATTCTCACTACTGATTCTGACTGCAAAGTCTCTCCGGACTGGATTATGTCAACGGTTGCTGCCTTCTCAACAGGCGCGTCGATGGTGGCCGGTACCGTTTTGTATAAAGGTCCCAGGACGATCTTCGCGCGCTTGCAAACCCTGGAGTTTTTCGGACTTGTGATGGTGGGTGCAGGATGTATTGGATTGAAGCGTCCTACGATCTGCAATAGCTCGAACCTGGCTTACAGGAAGGAGATACTCGACAAGTACGTGCCGAATGGTTTTGACTCTGACAGTGCAGCCGATGAAAAGCTAATTCAAATATTGGATGCATCATCTCAAGAATTCGCGGTATTCAACTCCGACCATCATTCGAACGTGTACGCCCGGCCTGTCGAAAATATTTCTTCGTTTCTTCGGCAGAGGCAAAGATGGGCCGCCTCGACAGGTGCCTTCGCAAGTCTACCGATACTCATTGTAGCATCGGCAATTTTTCTCTATTTCGTGCTACTTGTTTTGACTCCGGCACTATATCTATTGGATAGTGCTACCCTGCCTTACATCACCGCTGGCTGGATTCTCAAAGTAACAGGCGATGCCGCTGTGCTACTCCCGGCCACTCGCCACTTTGAGAACTCAAACTTGCTTCGATGGTTTGTGCCTGCGCAACTTGTTCACGCGCCGTATGTCGTCGCAGCCACTCTTTCTGCTTTCACCCGCAAAGGACAATGGAAAGGGAGAGGCGAATGATGAGAGTAGATAGCCTCAGAACATGGTGGTATGGAAGCGGTGCATCACTGGCCTCACGCCTGTCCCCGCACGTCTTCAATAGAGCCGACAACTCTCGTGACGAAGTATTTCTTACGTTCGACGATGGCCCTTCGAATGGCACGGGTGTAATACTTGACTGTCTTAACGAACAGAATATTCCAGCAACTTTTTTCCTTACCGGTTCAAATATATCGGGCCGAGAAGATGTCGTCGAAAGGATTAGCAGGCATCATGATATCGGCAATCATTTTTTCACTCACGAGGACCCGTGGCGACAGCCCGGGCAGGCCATGGAAAAATCGATTTACGAAACAGAAGAAACAGTGCGTGCGATCACGGGCCGTGTTCCGATGCTCATCAGACCACCGTATGGACATGTGAATAGAAGTCTGGTTTCTTATTGCTCTGAGTTTAAAACCAAAGTCGTTTTGTGGGACGTCATGCCCGGCGACTTCCGCCCAGACCCTGACGTGGCTTCCATGATATCAAGTATTTGTTCGAGGACACGCGCAGGCTCCATCATCGTTCTTCATGATATCGACCGGACGCACGCCGACACTACGCTAGTACCTCTACTCACGTCGCTGTCCAAGTGCGTTCACGCAAAGGGATTTCGATTCGGAAACCTCGAGTCGGTGCTATGCTAGTTACTTGCGTATTGATAGCACTATTTCTCTATTCCGTTATAGCTGTCGTATCTGTCGTCGGCGTTCTTCGCTACGCGCCCGAAATGGACTCGACAACGATCTCCCAACCTCGGCCGGCCGTTACCATCGTCGTGGCTGCCCGCAACGAGGAAGACGATATTGCCCGATGTATCGAAGCCCTTCTGAATCAAAGCTACGAGGGAGATTATGAGATACTTATTGTTGATGATGAGTCGACGGATCAGACACTTCCTATCGCCGCCAAATACACCTCCGACATACGATGTCGCATTCTCACGACGCGGGACTCACCGTCGTCACTGACGGGTAAAGCTCGGCCACTCGACACCGGGTTTCGCTCCGCCAGCTTCGCCTTGATTGCAACAACGGATGCGGACTGCACCCCACCCGAGTCGTGGCTTTCATCTCTGGTCGACTTTTTGGTGGCTAACGATTCAGATATGGTTTGCGGTTGCACCGTTGTAAATGGAAAAGGTCTTGCCGGAACGGTCCAGCGAATAGACTGGCTGCATCTGCTTTGCATTGCGGCTGGTTTGAATGCTGCCGGAAAGCCCCTGACCGCGATGGGCAATAACATGCTTTTCAAGAAGCAAGCCTATCTTGATCTGGGTGGCTATGACAGGATGGGGAGCACGCTAACGGAGGACTTCCATTTCTACCGTACCGTTGCAAAAAATAACCCTGCCTCAGTCGCCATATTGCCTGTCAGGAGTGCGCGGAATATCACGAATGGTGAAGGGTCGTTTCGTCGAATGTTGGAGCAAAAGAAGAGATGGCTCGTCGGTGGTTTCCACGCGCCGCCGTGGGTCTGGTTACTTTACCTGACATACTTTATCGTACATGCAGGCCTGATATCCGTGATTGCAGTCAATCCGGTTTCCGGGACTACTATGTTCGCTGCGAAAGTCGTATTGGACTCTGCACTTATAGCTAGTCTCGCTCATCGGCTAAAAGAAAACGTGCCCTGGATATCATTTCCAGTATTCCAGGTGTATCAGTTCGCCGGTGTCATCCTGATACCGATTCTCCTGCTTCTGGGTAGACGAGTTGCATGGAAAGGACGATCGCATCCCGTCAGTCAACTGTCCTCGACATCGTAGAAGGGGTTGGTAGCCGGCACCTCATCGCCGAGGTAGATCGCTGAATAGCGGACGTAGTTGTCTGCAAAATCTTTTATAGAGGCAATCTCTTTTTCCGTGAGAGTCCGAACAACCTTGCCCGGAGAGCCCAGGATCATCGATCGTGGAGGCACGATAGTACGCGATGTCACAAGCGTGTTAGCGCCGACGATCGAGTCTTCCCCGATTACGGCATGATCCAGAATGATGCTTCCCATTCCTACGAGAACTCTATCCTCGATCGTGCAGCCATGGACGATGGCACCGTGTCCCACGGTCACGAAGTCACCAATGGACGTGGGTGCTGTGCCATGTGTCACGTGAATAATGGAGTTATCCTGCACGTTGGATGAATGCCCGATCCTGATTCGATGTACATCTCCCCGGATTGTAGTGTTATACCAGACGCTCGACCTGGCTCCAAGCCAGACATCTCCAATAACATCTGCAGAGGGGGCAATGAAGTTTGAACTATCGTATCGAGGTGATACGCCCAGAAACGATCGGATCATTGTTTGTTAGTCGGAAGGCGCCGCTTTAATTCGACAAGTTTGAGTAGTGCTTCGACTGGTGTTAGCCGGTCAGTGTCAGTTTTCTCCAGGATAGTGCGAATTTCTTCGAGTACCGGGTCCTGGCTGAAAAGAGATATCTGCGCGTCAGAATGCCTGCCGGGTATAGCGGCAACGATTGCATCTGTTGTTCGAACAGACCCGTCTCCGGTTTCTCCTGGTGCGGTATGGATGACAAGTTTTTGATCTTCCAGCACGCGGAGAATTTCAGCAGCTCGTTCTATAACATTGCTTGGAAGTCCTGCCATCCTGGCTACTTCTATTCCAAAAGAATGGTCAGCGCCGCCCTCAACCAGCTTCCGCAAAAAGATTACTCGACCGTCGTGTTCCTCGACAAGAATCCGGAAGTTTCGAACTCTTGCAAGGCTGGATGTCAGTTCGTTCAGCTCGTGATAATGGGTGGCAAACATTGTCTTTGCCGCAACATCTGCAGTATCGTGCAGATGTTCGACGAGCGACCATGCGATCGACATTCCATCGAAGGTACTGGTTCCGCGCCCTACCTCGTCGAATAAGATTAACGACTGTGCCGTGGCGTTGTTGAGAATACTCGCCGTTTCATTCATCTCGACAAGAAAAGTACTCTCGCCCTCGGCAAGATTGTCGGACGCACCAACGCGGGTGAAGACTCGATCTACGACACCCATGGAAACCGATTTTGCCGGTACGAACGAACCAATCTGTGCCATCAGGACAATTAAACCCGTCTGACGCAGAACAACACTTTTGCCTGCCATATTCGGACCAGTAATAATCAGTATCTGATCCTTCTCCGGATCCATGGCCACAGTATTCGGAATGAATGTCTCTCCTGACGGGAGTCTGCGTTCGACAACGGGGTGCCTTCCATCTACAATGTTAAGTGTACGGGTATCATCTACCTCTGGCTTAACATAGTTGTTGGCTTCTGCGACCTCGGCGAGGGAACAGTAGCAGTCGATCTCGGCAATCGTTGCGGCATTCCGCATGATCTGTTCGGTGCGATCGATAAGCGAGATCCTCAGGTTGTCGAAGATCTCCTGCTCGAGACTGACGATCTTTTCTTCAGCCGTGAGGACCTTCTCCTCGTACTCTTTAAGTGCCGGTGTGATATATCGCTCAGCGTTTACAAGGGTTTGCTTCCTGATATAGTCGGCGGGCACACGAGCCTTGTGCGAGTTCGTAACCTCTAGATAATATCCGAAGACTTTGTTGAACCCGATCTTCAAGGACGGAATTCCGGTGCGCTCAGACTCCTCCTTTTGCAGACGCGCAATCCACTGTTTTCCGGTTCGGGTTATGGAGCGCAGCTCATCAAGTTGTTCATCGAAGCCATCTCGAATGACTCCCCCCTTTGCAAGATTGACTGGTGGTTCGTCAACAAGTGTTTCCTGAATACGCCTAACCGTTTCGTCGTCCACTGTTAAATTTGTAAAACATTCCTGCCAGACGGTGGCAGTTACTGTTTCGGCTAGCTTCTTAATCTCGGGAATCTGCGACAGCGACAGCTTGAGCTGCACGATATCCCGCGGCGAGGCGCGACCGACAGATATTCGCGTGCATAGTCGTTCGAGGTCTCCGGTATTTTCTAAAACGTCCTGAAACTGACCACGAAGATCGGGTGATTGGTAAACAGCGTCGACCCCTTCGAGCCGTCCGTTGATTGCCCTTGCAGACTTCAACGGTGCAAGGAGTCGGCGCCTGAGCAACCGTGCTCCCATAGGCGTACGAGTCCTGTCCAGAATTCCGAGTAGCGAGTCGTCGCGCGACTGTGAACCGACTGTATGTACGAGCTCGAGATTTCGTCGTGTTTGTTGGTCCAGAATCATGTACTCCGAATCGTCGATCCGACTTATCCTTCGGATGTACGATGGAGCGATCTTCTGGGCATCCTTCACATATTGCAGTGCAACACCTGCGGCAACGATGCCACTCTGCATATCTTCAATGTCAAATCCCTTCAACGAATGCGTTCCAAAATGTTGAAGAAGACATTCGCGCGTAAACTCGGTCGTGAACATCCACCCTTCAAGCTCTGTAATCACGCGGCGGCGGAAGATTTCTTGCGGATATTCGTCTTTGCTGCGCTTCTCAATGATGATCTCCGAAGGGTCATAGGCGTCGAGCGTGTTCGCCAGATCGGACAAACGTATTTCAGCCACCGAGAACTCACCCGTCGATGCATCCAAAACTGCAACACCGGCTCGTTCGGGTTCCTGTCCGGAGACATAAAGAGCTGCCAGGTACATTGGCTTTGCTGGCTCGAGTAATTGATCCCTTAAAGAAACTCCCGGGGAGACAACTTCGACGACATCTCTCTTTACCAGCTTACCCGCTTTCTTGGGGTCTTCAACTTGCTCGCAGATAGCAACGCGGAGGCCGGCGCGAATAAGTTTGGGCAAGTATGTATCCAGTGCGTGGTAAGGAAATCCGGCGAGAGCAACATCCGAGGCCTTACCATTGGACCTCTTGGTAAGTGTTATACCCAGAATTGGGGCAACATTTCGTGCATCCTCTCCGAATGTCTCATAAAAATCACCCATCCGAAAAAGCAGCACAGCGCCGGGATTATCGCTCTTAATGCGATAATACTGCTTCATTAAAGGGGTTTCACCTTTCGTGGACGTGCTCATTGAAATCCTGGCCGTTGTAGTCGTCGATTTCTGCCGAAACTAATTTTTCCCTGCGGCACTTAAATGGTATATCAAATGCCGATACAATCCAAAGTGGCTCTATTAAGTTCATACTAATACGATTGTTATTGAATTCCTGACCTGTGAATCCGTTCGCCAACATATTCGATGCCGAGTTAGTCCAACTCAAAACTCGACGTACTGTACTTAATCTGACAGCGTCAATCGTATCGACATTGATTGTCGTCGGCGTTGTAGCATATGCGGCCAAGATTTCTTCAGATGTCAGTCCGTATGTTGCCGGCGCGCTGGTGCTGGGTTCTATTGCCTATGTGATATGGGCCCTTGATCGACTTCAGAGGGCCCGACGCGTGGCGTGGTGCCTGAAAGTCAGCGACGAAACCATTGTAGGCTACGATTTCTCGCGTGAACGGCACGTTATTCAATGGAGAGACGTCGAATCCATCGACGTTTCCGAATCGGCGTTAGAGATTCACTCGAAGCGTAGGAGTCCTCTCATTATTCCCCATCTGTATAAGGAGTATGGAGCGCTAGGGCGGTGCCTTCTGGATTACACAGAGGCTTATGGCATCCCGCTTTCTGTTAACGGCACTCCGCTTCTTGATATCAATATCTACAATCTGTTCCCCGGTCTCGGAGACATCTCCAGAGCGGCCTAACCCAAACGAAACTTGGCAACCCTGACTGACGTCTTTAATTAAAGATCATTCATCAGTCCCGGATTCGCCATGAAGTATGCCTTTGTTTGGCTTGCAGTCATCCTTACTACCGCCGTCAATACGACGACTGCACAGGAATCGCCCTACGTCGGAGAACAGGCCCGCGAGATCAAGTCGCTTTCCCCGGAGACTACCGACGGTTTACTCAACGGATCAGGACTCGGTTATGCGCTTGCTGCGGAGCTGAATAGTTATCCAGGCCCTAAACACGTCTTGGAATTGAAAGCCGAGCTCGAGTTAGAGCCGAGCCAGGAGAAACGTATCCAGGCTGTTTTCGACACAATGCAAAACGCGGCGAAAACAGTCGGCCGAGAGATACTCAAGGGCGAAGAGTCGCTCGACACGTTATTTGCAAGTGGTTCAGCAACCCCTGAAGTCGTCAAACAGATGAGCGTCGACCTGGGCAGGTTGTATGGCGAATTGCGGAGTATTCATCTGAATGCACACATTGGCACAATCGGGATCCTGACGAAGCACCAGTCGATGATGTACCAGGAGTTACGGGGTTATAACACCGATGATGGTGGTGACCATAGCCACGAGCATTGATTGCGAAGGGATACACGGTTTGATTACCTTCTGACAGTAGTCAAACTTATCCCATACGTAAACATGCGTTCAGTACTCCTGGTTGTTTTAGCTTTTATCCTGGTATCGTGTTCGTCATCGTCGACTCTTCCAGTGGTTTCAGAGCCTCCCGCTGCTAGTGCCCCCTCGGACAGGTCATTTTCTATCCTCGCCATCAACGATGTATATCGCATCGATGGACTGGCGTCGTCAGGGGCTGGGGGCCTCGACAGGATTCGGGCTATTCGAGCCGCAATAGAACATGACCAGGAAAATCTTCTCTTCCTTCACGGTGGTGACCTGCTTTATCCTTCTTTCATGAGCAGATTGTTTGATGGAAAGCAGATGACAGACATCCTGAACATGATGGATGGCGACGATGGCAGCTTCGATGACCGGATGTTTGTTGTCTTTGGCAACCATGAATTTGACGAAGCATCTGCTGCCGATGTCTTCTCACTCCAGGAACACATTTTCGATTCTCAATTCTCGTGGCTCGGCGCAAATATCGAGTTCAAGGAGACAATGGGAACGACTATTCGAGGCGACAATTTACTTGCACACTCCATTGTCGACTTTGGAAATCTTCAGGTAGGTATTTTCGGTCTGGCGATTGCAGTCGACGGTGTAGAATACGCGAGCTTCGACGCCAGCACCGAGTCGCTTCAGCGTCAGGCTGTAGAGCTCTCTCGTCAACTCAGGAATGACGGAGCAGACTTTGTGATAGGACTCACGCATCTCGCGATAGACAACGATGAACTGTTGCTGGCGCTCGAAGAGGGGCCGGACCTGATCATAGGAGGCCACGAACACGAGGCGATTGTTCGAGAACATGACAACAAATTTATTTTCAAAGCAGATGCTGACGCGGTCACTGCGACTCTCGTTGACGTGTTACTTCCTGCAGACGGATCCTCACCTACCGTTTCGCATCGTTTACTTCGAGTCGAACATGTCGATGACCCGGCCATGTACGAAAATCTCGCCCCCGATCCGATGGTTACTGAACGCATCGATTGGTGGCTGGGAAGAACGAGCGCCGAATTTTGCAACGATATTGACCTGGCGATTGACTGCCTGGAAGACGTACTTGCGAAAGCGGGCGATAAGCTCGTCGCTGAGGAAATCAGCATTCGAAGCGCCGAAACAAACCTTGGTAATTTCGTCGCGGACCTGATGGCTGATGCAGGCCGCGCCTTCGGCAACGTACCCGACAACGCCCCCATCGTCGCCTTCGTTAACTCCGGCGGCCTCCGCCTCAACCAGAATATTCTCAAGAATGGACTCGTAAATCGCCAACACGTTGAAGAACTCATCCAGTACGATGGACCCCTCTTCCTCATAAAAATTACCGCCGACGAACTCCAGTCGGCGCTAAATCACTCTGCCTCCTGTCAAGTGTCAGGCGCCTGGCTTCAAGTCTCCGGACTAGACTATACCGCCAAAATAAATCACGGCAGAGCCGCCGACGTCCGTGTCGATGACAAACCCCTGACTGACCAGACTATCTACGCGGTTACCGTTCAGTATCTCGCAGATCCGGATTTCTTCGGAAACCAGGACGGATACACCTTTACCTCCGACAACATTGTCGGTGTTCTTAAGGACGATGCGGGTGATGATATCATGCTGAAAGAACTTATCTATCAGGGTATCGACAATCTTGAGGTCAGGGATGGATTCCGGCATATGGCGCCGAAGGTCGAAAATCGGATCAGACTCGACAAGAGTCCGGGACCGGGAAGTACCTGCGGATTCTAGACGTCACCTGGAATCAGGCCCCGAGGAAACGAGCGATTTCGTCGTATTGATTACGCGCATCCTCGTATCCAATCTCAATTAAACGCTGTATGTACTGCTGGTCAAACAGCAGCATGCTTAACCAATCGGGGCTCTTGGACGAACCGGTACCCATCGCTCGAGTAATGAGTCCCAGTGCACCCGAAATTTTTGATTCATATTCGGCGGCAAGCTTACCTAGATCGACTGACGGTCTGAGCACAAGCAGCTCGATGGGCTTCAAGCCCATTCGCTTCCTCTGTGGTACTTGCCCCAGCAGCAGGTTGATGCGCTGCATCGTGAGTGCATCCTGATCCAGTGCGTCAAGAAATATTGCATTCAAAAGCAGCCCGAAAATTCGTGACGTAGTTGGATATCCCACAATATCAGGCTCATCGGCTTCCGAACGGCTTCTGTTATATCTGGTCGAGATAGCAAGGATGCGATTTGCACCTAGATGAACCAGCGGCGCCAGCGGCGCGGAAAAACGGATGCCACCATCGCCATACCAGGCATCACCAATCCGGATTGCAGGGAACAGGAGCGGCAGGGCTGTCGACGCCATAACATGCTCAACGGAAATGTCTGCTTGCACTCCTACCCTGCTTGGTCTCTGCCAGCCCTCGATGTCACTGCCCTGAACCCACGTTACTGTCTGAGCCGTCGAGTAATTTGTCGTCACAATGGCGACGGCTTCGATAAATCCCAATCGGATGTTTTCTGCGATTCCGTCAATGCGACCGTCGGGCGCATTCAATTTCGTTGTCAGAAAGTCCCGCAATGGATTGGTCCCGACGATGCCCTTGGTATGCTCGATCGTTGCAAGCGGGTCTGCAGATCGCGATTTGAAATAGTCCCGGATCAGCGAGAGACTGGAGGGTGTTTCGAAGACATTCTCCTGATCAATATCGTTCCAGCACTGCACCAAATGATCAGCCGACGCCACGAAGTCGCCCGGTGCCTGGGCAAGATCTGCAATGTTGATGGCCCCCGCGGAAACACCGGTCAACAGCGGAAACGACGTCTCCGGAAACTTCTCAGCTATGAACAGAAGAATTCCAACCTGATAGGAAGACCGAGCTCCGCCACCACTCAACAATAATCCATTCTTGACTACCGGAGAAGGCTGACTAAGCAAATTGCCTAGTAGTGATCTGGCTTTTTCTTGAAAATCTGCGGCCAATAGAACGTTGCGGTCAGTTCAAACTCTGATATTGTCGAATATATTGACGATTTTGGTCAAACTGTAAGTATCATCAGGAATACCTCGTGGATAACAAAGCTCGTCAGGCTCGCATTGCCTTCCTTCTAGCATTGCTGGAAATGGATGGTATTGGCAGGGTGGCAGCGGCGCGCCTTTTTTCTTCTTTCGAGTCATTTACTGATCTTGCCCGATATCCGGAAGAACAAATTGCCGCCCGCTTGAAACGAGTGCCAAATGCGCTCACACTGGCAGGTCGGCTCCGCGATCTCAAAACGAATGCTCTGTTACTTAATGATGCCATGTCGGTTCTCGAGGGACTGGCTGAAAAAAGCATTCACATCCTAACCCCTGACGACACTGCCTGGCCTGCTGGTTTCGAACATCTCAAACCTTCTGCCCGGTCTCCTTATCTATCGCTTTTCGGGAATGCGGACTTAATTCATAGGCCAAAGGTTTGCCTTAACAGCGTCGACAGTGCCATTGTATCACACGACCTCGTCAAGAGTATTATCTCCAAACTTGCCGAGTCGTCAGCTGTTGTCGTTTTGCATGATGCACAGATCTCTTCTGATTCATTTTTGATTGAGGCCGTTCCGACTATCCTGCTCTTGAGTAGCGGACTGAGCGGTATGGAGGATAGCGTGCGACCGCTGGCAAACGCAGTTGTCAAATCCGGTGGGTTACTCGTTTCTCCTTTTGACCTCGAACATCGTAAATTCAATCACGAGACAGAATATTTGTATGGTATCACGAATGCACTGAGCGATGTATCGCTGTTCGCTGGAATCCCTTTCGACGACCCCCTGTACAACTACATGCTTCGGCTGACGGAGTTCGAGCTTCCGGTGTTTGCTATCGAAATAGATTCCGAGCTCCCGGATGGGATTCATCCGGTAACAACGATTGACGATGCCTGGTGGATTGTAGCCGCGCTCAATATCAGTGACGAGGACGTTTGAAGAAGTTAGTTTTCATTTTCGTGGATGGACTGGGATTAGGCAGCAATGATCCGGAAATTAATCCACTTATCCGGTTCGACTTCCCGACCTTCAAGCACCTTGCCGGCGATCAATCATTCATTGCATCCTCTCCTGATGTAATTCGGGATCGGCACGTTTTTAAATCGATCGACGCAAACCTTTCTGTCGACGGATTACCTCAAAGTGGTACAGGCCAGGCAACAATATTTACCGGTGTCAATTGTGCCCGATTGGCAGGCAAACACTATGGACCGTTCCCCCACTCCACATCGGCAGAAGTGATCAAGTCGAAGAACATATTTTCGAGACTGATAGATAGCGGAAAGGCAAAAAGCACCGAGTTGGCATTCGCCAATACATATCCACAACGCTTCTTTTCCTACGTCGACCGGACCAACCGGTGGACAGTGACTACGCGGTGTTGTATGTCGGCAGGAATATTGATCCGGACGACGACACATCTGTCACAGGGTAACGGTGTCGCCGCAGATATTACAGGTGAAGGGTTACTCCGAATCGAGCCCGATATTCCCATTTTCGACGAAAATAGTGCGGCTGGCAATCTTCTTCGTGTTGCTGCAGAGATGAGATTCACCCTGTTTGAGTATTTCCACACGGATAAGGCCGGGCACTCACAATCTTTTGATCGCGCTGAAAAACGTCTTAAAAGTCTTGATGCTTTCTTTGGAGCGTTGCTCGCTCAGTTGGACGACGAAACGCTCATCCTCATAACGAGTGATCACGGCAATATTGAAGACCTGTCAACTAAAAGCCATACACGAAACAACGTACCACTTATCGCATTCGGTCCTGACGCAAGGCATTTCGCTCAGATTGAAGACTTATCAGGAATTGCCGAACAGATTGTCTCCTGGTATACATAGTCTACTCCGTTTGAGAACTTGCCCGTGAGGTGGTACCCGACGTTACGAGTTCGTGCACAATCCTGTCGGCCCGATATATCTCACGAAGTGCCTCCAACATCCCGCGCGAGTCAACCGATATCGTGCGTCCCTGGTCGTCTCTGTACAGGTACTCGTTCGGAAGAGCTTCAATGTTGCTATCGAAAGCCAGCCCGACAACTTCAAGTTGTCTGTTGAGGAGTGGGGAGCCTGAGTTTCCGCCCGTAATATCGTTCGTCGATACGAGGTTAATCGGCGTTGAGAGATCGAATGACGTTGGCGGAGTCTTCCAGCGTTCAGGAAGGTCCCATTCAGTTCTACCCGGATATGAATTCGCGCGGTCGTATAAGCCATAGAAGGTTACGAATGCAGGAGCCGCGGTACCGTTGTATTCATAGCCCGCGACGACACCGTCCGCGATACGCGGTGAGAAGGAAGCATCAGGTGGTACCGAGTGTCCGTAGATGGCAAACTGCGCACGACCGAGAGCTGAGTTCAGCGCTTGTTCGCGCTCTTCGAAGCTTGACAATTGTTGACCCAGCGAGAAAAACAAAGGTGCTATCGTCTCCATCACCGCGACGGTTACGTCTCCACTACTTAGATAACCAGTGCCAAGAAGGCTATCGTAGCCGGTACTATCAAGAAGCGCTGTTTTGGCAATAATAGAATCTGCGAGGGCCTGGGGGTTCGTATCCTTGAACAGCTGGACCATCGACGGATGTGAAGGACCCAGCGAAGAACGCATCTCCTTTAGTCTCTCTGCGATAAACTGACGTTCGACGGCAGCTGGCCAGTCTTCTATCTTGCGGGCATCCTCAATCAAGTCATCGGTCTGATCTGCTGGCGCACCGCGCTGTTTCAAAAGATCGTGGACATATCCATATAGTGCACGAAGCAGAACGTGTGATGTCAGCAGTTCGGATGAGAAATATGTAAATGCAGCTGATTCGTTGGCAACTGCCTCTTTCGCTCGTTGCATGTCCTCTATATCGCGGAAGAGGTTCTTGTAGAGCCCCGCAAGTGAGTCGTTTGCCGCGATGGCGTCTTTCAGATTGTTTTCAGCATCCTGTCGTCGAAGCAGGAAAGCAGGGTCTTTGAGCCCGGTCAGTTGCCCTCGCGTTGATTTTATAGTGTTAAGTATTGAAAAGTATGTATTCCTTAAGTCTAGTTCGTCTGCGCGCTCAGGGTACTTGTCGATGAAATCCGCCATTATCGCGGCACGCGATTCAAGGACTTTAATCTGCTGTGGAAGATTTTCATCGCGTTCGAATTCGAGCTGACTGACCGTCATCAATCTGCTTGTCGAGCCGGGATTCCCAATGACAAAAACCGGCTCGCCTGATTTCGCGCCGTCGGTCGACCATGCAAAGTAGGATGCCGGTTTGTACGGTCTGCCGTTCTTGTATACCCGGAAGAAACTCATATCCAGGTTGTAACGGGGGTACGTAAAGTTGTCCGGGTCACCACCAAAAAACCCGATCGCCAGTTCCGGAGCCATCACGAGTCGAACGTCATGATACCTCTTGAATGTGTATGCTGAATACTGTCCTCCATTGTAAAGGGCGATGACTTCTACGGTCATCGTTGTGTCTGCCGCCTTTGCTTCTGTAGTCAGGCGCTTTGCCAGACCCTCGGCAAATGCTGATCGCGCGGAATTCTTGGCATCCAGCGTCGATCCATCCTTTCCCGCGTCATATACTTCTTTCGTGACATCTTTTATAGAGATTAGCTGATCGACGTACAGGTCGTCGACTTTACGCTCGTCAGCCGGAGTCGCGGCATAGAATCCGTTGTCGAGGAGATTCTCATCGTCTTTGGAAACTGACGTAATACTCTCTCTTCCGCAATGGTGATTCGTCATTACGAGTCCAGATGCCGAGACAAAAGACGCCGAGCAGTAGGTTGAGAAACGAAGCGCACCTTTTCTGGCTTTGTTAAACCAACTGGTGTCGGGTTCGAACTCGTAGGTGTCGCGAAAATATGATATCGGCGGATTGTCGAACGTCCACATTTTTCCGCCGTCGAACTTACCTGAAGCGACGCCCGCTGGTACGTTATCTTTGGGGACCTCCATTTCGGAAGGTCCCTCCGTCGACGGAATTGGTAATGGCCGCTCCGCGCGTTCAGTTACAACAACAGTGTCCTTCGACACCGAGCAGGCTGACATGAACACGAAAACTGCAACGGCGGGAAGACTGGTAAAGAAAGAACGCGTCATATATGGTATGCCAAATGGTATAATATGGGTCAAAAGTGCAAGCGGGGACGTGAGTACGAAACAGACGGAACATATGTTTTCGAACTGTCAACAGCGATGATATGTGCCCGGATTCCTGCGAATTGTTGATTATGGTGTGAATATACATCACAGCAGGTATGGCTCGGCGGACGGGAGTGAAACCCTACGGCCCAGATTGCATATCAGGGTATCTTTTTTATCTGCGAGAGTGGTGGAATTGGTAGACACGCTAGATTTAGGATCTAGTGGGGTAACACCCGTGGGGGTTCGAGTCCCCCCTCTCGTACAGTGTTGCACACTGATGAGGTATGCAACCAGGCCTTCGTACCGTAGCGCTGCTACAGTCGAAGGCTTTTTTTTTAGCGATATACGTTTGATCGTTCCAAGCTCATCAGTCCGAGATTTTCGGTTGCCCGATCTGGACCGGTATGTTATACGACAGTTCGCCCGGCACGTACGTTGCCATCTGAACTCCGGCTCAGTCCCTGTCCAAACGGAACGAATTTTCCCGACCCCTGACGCACTTTGTCCGGTCCAACGAGGGTACTGATTTTGAACATTGTGCACGGATGTTAACAGGTGTTTGGGTTGGCACGAATACTGCGTCACGATTTAATACACTGAGAAATGCGTGTATTCATGGCGTTTTTCAGAGCAGATAGTTTAAATTCTCAAAGCGAGTCCAACATCGGCTATTCAGTGCTGGATTTGTGTAGGCCTTAGATCAATCAAGTGTGATGGACGTTAACAGAAGGAGATTCAAATACCAGGCACCGCGCACCATCCGTGTCGGCGTCGTGGGATCAGGGTATGTCGGCTCACATTTCGTAACCGCTTTCGACGGGTGCCAGGGACTTAAGGTTAGTGGTGTACTTTCCAGACGCGGGGCGGCAATAGCTGACAAGTTCGTTCGGCCGGACCTTATTGTCGATTCAATTGACCGCCTTCTAGAAAAGTCGGACGTCATTTTTGAGTGCTCTGGAGACCCGATCTATGCATCCGATATCGTAAGTGCTGCATTCCGCGCATCACGCCCGGTTGTTACGATGAATGCGGAATTCCATGTGACCGCTGGCTCGTACTTCGTTGACCAGGGCCTACTCTCGGAAGCCGAGGGAGATCAACCAGGCAGCCTTGCCGCCTTGCACGAACGTGTTGTAGACATGGGCTTTCGGCCGCTCGCCTACTGCAACATGAAAGCATTTCTAAACCACCACCCTACACTTCAGGAAATGCTGTACTGGTCCGAGAAGAAGGGAATATCATTGGATAAGGTTGTGTCGTTTACAGACGGCACCAAGCTTCAGATCGAGCAGGCCCTTGTTGCTAATGGTCTGAATGCAACGATCGATTTGCAAGGTTTGCATGGACTTCGAACCTCCAATCTGGATGATGCTGCCGAGTTCTTCGGCAAGCGAGCACGTGAAAAAGGATCTCGCATTAGTGACTATATACTCTATCCGAATGCGCCGCACGGTGTTTTTATTGTTGCCGAACACGATCAATCGCAGCATGGTTTTCTTGATCACATCAAGATGGGCAGTGGGCCCTATTATGTCCTGACGCAGCACGACGTTCTTGTGCACCTCCAAGTACCGCGAACTATCAGAGATATTGTCTACAACGGCAAAGTCCTCTTGAACAATTCCCAGGTGCCGACGGTCAGCGTGGCTGCTATCGCGAAGAAGCAGCTGACCCCCGGGCATCGAATTACACAATCAATTGGTAGTTTCGACGTACGCGGCGAAGCTGTCGCGATCAAGAACAACCTGTCGGCCGTACCCATCGGGCTCCTGTCAGGCGCGGTACTCAAACGGAAAGTCGAACAGGGCGAAATGCTGTCGTTCGATGATGTTGAACTTCCGGAATCACTTGCCATGAAGGCATGGCAAGCTGTTGTCGAAAGGGTAACCAACTCAGGTACGGCAGATCACGCTGCGGTGCATCTTGATAAGAACGCGTAAGAGTCACAAGCGCGCCAGTAGTACTTCATGAAGATTCTTCACGCGTATCCGGAGATAACATCCAGGGGTGGACGACCGCACGATTGTCGGCAGCTGGCAACACATCTCGCCCGTATCGGAAATGATGTACGTGTAGTGGGACTGGCTCGTCCGGAAGAGAATGGAAGGATTTTTCCAGATGAGACCGTAGGCGTCGAAGTAATTCGTCCAGGGTTGGCACACCTCGCGCGGTTCACCGGAGTCCTGAAAGAGTTCGAGCCTGACATAGTTCACTTTACCGGAGGTCCTCGAATTCCAGTTCAGAACAGCTGGGCACGTCAGGCGCGGCGGCTCGGAATTCCCTTTGTGCTTTCAGGCTGCGGAAACCTCAGTGAACCAACGTTCCGTCATCGATGGGGCACGAAGCCAAATTACTTTTATCACCAGTGGATGAAACGGCTGTACTACACCGCATTCGATTCACATCTGATAACCGAATCGGCTTTCGTTCACACGGCGTCGAATACCGAGGCAGAAATCGCAACAAAACTGGGAGCACAGGCCACCGTGACGATCCCGTTCGGGATGGATCGGAGATGGATTCGCGATACACACCGCCCGATTGATGCCACCGCCACTCCGATCGTCTTCACCTACCTCGGTCGACTGTCTACCATCCATAAGGGATTAGATCTCATCCTTGACGCGTTTGAGCTTCTGACAGCAAAAGGTCTCGGCGACCAAATAAAACTTATCCTTGCCGGGACATCCGAGAACGGATCGATGGATGCGTTGAAATCGGCGGCGGCGGCTGCCGGTATTACAAATGTAGAATTTCCGGGTGGCCTCTGGGGTGATGACAAGCACAAGCTGTGGGACGAAACACACTATTTCCTGCACATGTGTCGGTTTAATGGATTTGCACTGGCAACGCGTGAGGCAGTTGGACAGGGCATCCCGATCATCGCCACCATGGAGAGTGACTTTGGCGACTGGGTCAAGCGATTCAACATGGGTGCGGTCGTTGAGTTATCTGGCGCTTCCCTGGCGAGTAAGATTGAATACCTGCTTGTGCAACACGACCAGTATCCCGCTCTCTGCAATGGTGCCGTCGAGTACTCTCGAGCAACAACATGGGATAATATTGCTGCAGACATGGATGTAGCATATCGTTCGGTCCTGGGATCGGAACCCGGCACAGCTACTTTTCGAGTCGGCAATCGACTACGCCCATCCGGTTAGATTAAAATGTCAGATAACGAAAAAAACGCTGACCTGTGTATTATCGGCGCCGGAGTTGCAGGTATCACCATTGCAAAGGAGCTAATCGGATCCGGCGTTCGTGTTCTGCTCGTTGAGAGCGGATCGTCGGAACCAAACCGATTTTCGAAAGCCATGAGTTTTGGTGAGACGTCCGGAATGCCATACTGGTCGCTTGACACTACCCGAAGCCGGCAGGTTGGCGGTACCGCAGGTCTCTGGTTTTTAGACCTGCTCGATGGGCGTCCCGGCCTGCGTCTCCGGCCTCTCGATAAAATTGACCTGCAGGCTAGAGAAGAAATTCCCCATTCCGGCTGGCCGATTTCCTACGATACACTGTCCGCCTACAATGACAAAACAGAAGAATTATTTCAAATAGCCGGGGCTGAACAGTGGGATCCACCAAACGGCGACGGTCATTTGTGTGCACAATCTGATGTAATCCGGTCGGTCAACTTCAGGCTTAGTCCATCCGAACTTTTTACAGATGTCTACCCCCAACTTCTTCGCGAGGCATCAAACATTGAGATCTTGTCCAATACGACAGTCAAGTATCTACGTGTAGATGACTCCGGAAAGACTGTGACATCGGCTGTTGCAGTTACTGATGGAGGCGTCACTACGCTGGTTAAGGCAAAGCGATACGTCATAGCTTGTGGTGGAATTGAAACTCCACGCCTTTTACTGCTGAGCCAACTGCAAAACTCTTCGCAGATTGGATGCGGGATGAAAAACGTCGGGCGCTACTTCATGGAGCACCCACATTTCCTCTCCGGCCGAGTCGTACCGTCAGATAGTTCACTTCTGACGGAAGACACTCGTTATCAGAAACATGCATCTAATGGCGTGACGAATCTTTCAAAAATTGCATTATCTGAGGAGATACTCCAACGTGAGCAGCTCCCAAATTTCTACATACATCTCAGCAGGTCGTCCAATCCGGATCATGAGCTTGAGCAGTCATACGTCTATGATGCCATTAGAATAAGTCGCTCCTATTTGCGTCGGGGTCGGATACCCCCTCAAAGCCGAAGGCTACTGAAAGAAATAGTCACCGGCTTACCATTGCTTCTACAAAAGATTACGAAACGAGCGGGGCATCACCTGGCCGCCGAGGCAACAGTGCCTACTCACTTTGACCTGTACCATATGTCAGAACAGGTGCCTAACCCTGACAGCCGGGTTACTCTGGGGAGGACTCGCGATTTGCATGGCCAGCCGTGTGCTCGACTCGATTGGCAGTTGACGGAGGGCGACTTTGCAGGCATACTTAAAGGTCAGCAGATCATAGATCGTGAATTACGGAAATATGGAGTTGGTTGCCTGATTCGCGATGAATACTCCAGACTACCTCCACCCGGAGTCCGAGGCGGCTACCATCATATGGGAACGACGAGGATGTCTGACAGACCTGACCGCGGGGTTGTTGATAGTAACTGCAAAGTACATGGTACCGCCAACCTTTTTATTGCTGGCTCGTCCGTATTCACCACCGGCGGTGTCTCTAATCCAACTTTTACAATTGCGGCTCTGGCATTGCGGCTAGCCGATCACCTTAAGTCTGAGCTATAGATGACGACTAGTTGATCAGATTTGAATAGTCTGATACGTGGGCCGGATCCAACTCCGTGAGAATATCATAGGCCTCACCCCCCAAAGAAGAGCCGCCAAGTATCTGACCTATTTCCTGATACTTTGCCGAAAAGAAGAGGTCCATGACATACGAGCGTGAAGACGCATCGTAAACATTCTTGAGTGACTGGATCGCTTCTACAACACTTTGCCTGGCATCATCGATCTTGCTTACGAAATGATCCAGGCCTTTCAAGTGATATATATAGTACGCCTGCCGAAGCTCTCGATAGCGCGGATCCAGAATTTCCTGCACAATACTTGCACGACCGCGCTCGCCACCAAGTTTATTCCATCCCGTCCCGTTCGCATTCTTTGCGATGTCTGCGATTATTCTCGCCCGTTCAAAAAACGGTGTCCCCCCAAACTCCGAAAACGTATCGTAATCATATCCAAGAATAATCTGGACATAATAGTCGAGCATCGAGGTTATAGGATCATATACATCTCTGTTTGAGATAAGGGTAGCGCCCTGAGTGTAATCGAATACCCACTCCTCGTCATTTACCTGGAGCAGTTGCGTGTTTTGGGTACTTCCGTAAATCGGCCTGCGGCTTGCGACAATCAGACGTGCACGGTACGTAGTCAGAGTAATAGCTTCCAGAACGACAATGTCGAATGAGCAATCGATGCGTTCAAAATCTTGATATCTGTCCTCAGTCCAAAATCTTCGGTTTACGTACTCATGCACCCGGTCCCTCAGTTCGTCCAGAAAACGATAATCTGAACCACTTAAACTTCGATAATCGATGCCAACAGAACAATCTAGCTCCTGGGCACTTGCATTTATCGAAACAGGCATGAAACCGATAATAGCGACAAGGAGGGCCACTACCTGAATCCTGGAGCGAAATGCTGGTTTGATCAACAACTGATGACGACTCACGATCGGAATCTTAGTATTTTCTGTTTACGGACGACCAGCGCTACTACAAAATTGTCTACACTGTGTTTCACATGTAGCTTCAAGCGACTAGTGTGAATCGGCCGTATTGAACCATAACAAAAATGAAACCAGCCGCTGCAGTAGCCGGTGTCCGTGTGACGACCGACGTAGTTTAGGGAGTACTTAGAATATGGAGCATTCACCTAGAACAATGATTATTAAACGCTCGGCGCTTGTCGTAATAGTCATGCTATCCTTGTTTAGCCAGCCTGGTTTTTCTCAATCGCTGGTGGATGGTCCGATTGCCTCCGGTATGGGACATGCCGGCACGGCGCTTCGGGGTGATTACTGGTCTGAAAGTAATCCTGCTCTTCCAGCTACCGTTGAAGGACGAGCACTCGGGATTTTTGTAAGCCAGGCATATGGACTTGACGAACTCAGGTTTTCGGCATTCCGATATCTCGAACCTACATCGCTCGGCACATTCGGAGCAGACGTTCGAACGTTCGGGTTCGATGATTTTCGAGACACGAAAATAAGTCTCGATTACGCACATGGTTTCGGTCTTGGATCTACGCGCATCTTTAACGCCGGGATCAGGATTCGCTATTCGCAGCTTTCGATCACCAGCTACGGATCCGCTTCAGCGATCGGTATCTCGGTAGGTGGACACGCTAGCTTGCTTCCTGCCCTCGACCTGGGTTTTGCCGCGACAAACATTAATCAACCGGAAATCGCAGACAGTAATCTGGATCGAAATCTTTCTGCTGGATTATTGTATGCCGCATCCGAGCGAATGAGGTTCTCTGCTGACCTTGTAAAGGAAGTACGTCATCCCGTCTCGTTCCGTGGAGGCATCGAAGTTAGTCCTGTGGAAACATTTGTAGTCCGCGCGGGCGCTACAACGAATCCCACTCGGTTTACCATGGGCGCAGGTGTCAGGCTTTCTAAAATAACCGCGAGCTTCATTTCGGAGCGTCACGAAAATCTCGGTTGGTCCCCGGCTGCGGAGATTAGTATCCTGTGGTAGCGGTAATGATTTATCCTCGATTCTTGATAAGGTCCGCCACAGTTGCCCTGACTATGTGCTTCACACTAACTGGGCTCGTGTACTCCCAGGTTGTCCCTGACACTTTGGATGTCGTTAGCGACGAAGAGGCACTGCTTGAATCTATCGACGAGGAAGATGGAGATGCTACGCTGCTAATCGAACTGCTACAATCTCTGCGTGACGATCCGATTGACATCAATGCGGCTACCGCTGATGTTCTTTCTGATATCCCCGCCTTCGGAATTGAACTCGCCCTACAGATAGTCGCCTATCGTGAGACCAATGGGCTATTTACCTCTGTGCCTGAATTACAACTAGTGCCTGGTATTTCAGAAGTCATCTTTGCCCAGGCGCGGCCGTATATAACAATTGGAATTCGTCTGGAGACCACGGCAGACCGCGTAAGCAATTACCCTCCGGTCCCTCGTGCAGGTGAGATATTTTCGAACATGCGGTTCGATGTTATTCAACGCGTGACAAGGAGATTGACGCTGGGACGAGGTTTCGATGACGACACAACTCGCACTACGTATGCCGGATCCCCCGAGCGGATATACACACGAGTGAAAGGGACATATAACCGGCAGTTCGGATTCAATCTCACGATGGAGAAAGATCCGGGTGAGGTCTTCCGCTGGGATACTGATACGGCTACTTATGCGTATGACCATGTAACTGGCCATGTTTTCTTGAGAGATTTTGGTCGACTTCAAAGTCTCGTAGTTGGCGATTACGCTCTGAGTTTCGGGCAGGGTCTGGCGCTTTGGCAGAGTATAGCAATGGGCAAGAGCAGAGAGTCGACCGGTGTCGTCAGGAATGGACGTGGGATCACTCCTTACGGCTCCACGGACGAAAACAACTTCCTTCGCGGGGTAGCCGCGACTATTCGTATTACGCCGTCCTTATCGGTCTCCTCATTTGTATCTCGCCGATCTCTGGACGCAACTTCGGTCAGTGCGGATACTACTGACGGGTTGATCTCTGACTTAGGCATCTCCTCACTGACAACGACAGGGTTGCACCGAACACCCTCGGAGATTGAGAAAAAGGATATTCTGGGCGAGCGACTTATTGGAGGGGCTGTTAATTATAGCAAGCCAGGCTATTCGTTCGGGGCGACGATGTACAACTCCGCATTCGATCAGCCATTATTGGCCGGGGATCGTGTTGACGAGCTGTTCGAGTTCTCGGGGGATGATTATTCTATTGCCAGTGCCTATGGTCGGGTGTTTATTTCCGATTATTCGCTGTTCGGCGAGGTAGCACGAGATGATGGCGGCAGTATTGCGTCCATCGGAGGAGCAACAGCGACGGCGGGGAGAGCTGCGAGATTGGTGGTTCTCGCTCGGCATTATCCGAGGGATTTTTCATCGCTGCACGGCTTCAGTTTAGGCGAGCGAAACGGAGCCTCATCAAACGAATCGGGAGTCTATACGGGAGTACAGATAGTCCCTTCGCGAACGCTCCGCATCAACGCGTATTTTGATCAGTATTATTTTCCCTGGGCCCGGTTTGGCGTCCCGAGGCCCTCTGATGGATATGAAGCGTTGTTGTTCGTGCAGCACAAACCGCGACGTTGGATGACCCACTATGTTCAGATGAAGACGGAGACCAAAGAAACCGGCACAACGGTTGTCGACTCTACCTTGCTGGCCCTTGACGGACTTATCGATGAAACCCGGCAATCACTGCGATGGCATGTCGACTACGACTTTAACAAGAGGTTAAGGACAAGATCCCGAATCGAGGGAATTCGATTTGCTCGCGTTGATCAGGACGACGAATACGGATTTATGATGTATCAAGATATCCGTTGGCAGGCCATTTCGCGATTGACAATCGACACGCGCCTTATGTTTTTTGATACGGACTCTTTTGATGCGCGTGTCTTTGCGTATGAGTACGATCTTCGATACTCCTTTTCTGTACCGTCTTTTTCCGGACGTGGTCAGCGCACCTATGTGATGCTGACATACAAGCCCGTTGAGAACGTCAATTTACAGGCCAAGTATGCAGTGACGATATTCGAAGATCGGGAGACAGTCGGGTCCGGATTGGATGAAGCAGATGGAAACACGCTCCGGGAAGTACGTTTCCAGTTGATGTGGAGATTCTAGCTTTCGCATCTTGAAATCGCCGTAATCTCGGTCCCGGCGTGTGCAACTGTAGGTCTTTGGATCTGGGTGCCGTAGCGGACACTACCTCTCTCGTTATCCATATCTGCATCCATTCAGCACTTTGAAGAGAGCTATTA
>CBDUKH010000038.1:0-28373 GCA_965367755.1 uncultured Rhodothermales bacterium | reverse complement strand
GCGGACCTTTAGCTTGCATGGGTTAGACGCTCGTACCACGCAATGCATTCCAGGTTACACGGATTTTATTCGAATCCAGGAGCGAAACGAAGCCCTTGCGGTGGGTTCCATCGTGTCGGCAAGCTACAGGACCATCAGTCACGGCGATAGAAACGTCGGATTTTCGTCCGTTTTGACACTGATGAGCTACTGGTCTCCCTGCTTTACGCCGTAGTCGCACTTGGTAGAGACGAATCCTGATAAAGTTGTAAGCAAATTAGCTATGGCAGGACTATTCTGAACACACGCCCTGGAAAGCGTCCAGTTACCTCTGCCAGGTGAGTCCTGATCGTAGAATCTCCATACCATCTGTACGGCTATTTCCTCGTCGGCAGATGCACACTCTCCCCGATCTTTCTCCTCGATAACTTGGTACAGGTCCCTGATGATTGCCTTCGACTCATCCGGCTCAAGTGCCATATTGCATTGGGCTCCCGAGTCCGTCGTGACGACGTCGAGTCGCTTGCCTCTTTGCGTGGTTGTGATGTGTTGAATGTCGGACATGGCGGCAGGCCGGATTTCCCCGTCATGCATGCTGACCCCCACTTGAAAACTGCGAAAGCGATTCTCTGCCTCAATCATCTCTTGCCGTGCCTTCTCTTCGTCTTTTAGCGATTTTTGATGTCGAAGATACATGACGATTCCGACGACGGCGATCAGCGAGATCAAGGCGAGAATCCACAGCGGCTTTTGGTCCAGTTTGATAGACAGAATGATACCAAGGACCAGCGCAACGAGGGAGGCCATTGCCGCGTAGCCGACAACGATGGCACCACCGGCAAGCCCGTCTCCCGGAGATACGTTTTGTCCACCGATGATGGCCCCGATGAGAAAACCGAGAAAGACCAGAATCAGCGTGAAGAGTATTCCCACTACGGCTTTAGGCATGATGTCAACTCAACAGGTTATATGATATTAAAAGTGAGTCGCCGGATTTCCACTGAATCCAGGCATCCTCTATTTCTTGTTCGCCACAAACTTCTGAACTCCTCACACGCATCCATTCACCGCGAATGCTAAGGACTTCCAAACACTCGCGTTCTTTGCTGTATGGAATTACCGCGGACTTGCTATCCGGAGCAACTCTCAGCGGATTGCCTGCCTTGTCGACCCTCTCGACACTATTGACGGTCAGCATGAACTCCGCCCACCCCGAGAATCTCATGTCGTTGGCCTCGACCCAGGCACTCCTTCCACTCGACTCGTCGAGGATGATTTCATACCAGAATCGCGATGCAGTTTTGCACCGAAAGAAAAAGATTCCATAGTCGAGCTTGTACCCAAGCGGTCGAAACGCCTCCATATTGTTGTCGTGTCGAACCGCAAGGTTATAACTCTCTCCCTCAAACACAATGCTATCCGCAGGAGCGTCAGTGGTAATTGAAGTCGAATAATCTGGCGGTTCGTTGAACAGATATATCGTATAACCACTTTCCACCGGAGGGAAGACAACTCCGACCCCGTCGCCATACCCTGAGATGACATTTGGTGCCACGGAAGTCATCGGGACGGAAAATGCAGCTACGAAAAATAGTGCGATCGACGACAGAAATGGGTGCCGCTTGTTAATCATTCATCCGTACTGTTCTTAGCGTTCACTGTGGTCGTGTTTGATGACACGATGGAAATATCGCTGAGGGTTTGCGCCGGGGAAGTCAATATTTTGACGGAGTACGATCCGGGAGGCAGGGCCAGAGAGTCTTGGCTGGCAGTTCCTTCACCGACCAGGACGTCCCTGTCGTCGAACACCTGGTATTTCGGCAATAGCGCTTGTTTGACGGAAGACGAAAGATCCTCTTCTCCAGCGGCGTCGAAATAGCGACCGCCGCCTGCAGTAGCCCATCTCTCGAAGTCCTTTTTTAGTTTCTGATCGTCGATCGCAAAGCCAACGATGTTGACACGTATGTCGAGGCCTTTCTCTTTCAGGGTTTCGATGGCGGCAGCAGGATCGCCGTCACATGTTTCTTCGCCATCTGTAATGAGCAGGATAAGCTTTTGACCGTCGACCCCGTCAAGGTCTGTCTCGACCATGGCAAGAGATGCGCCTATCGGAGTCTTCGCCAGGTTCTTGGCTTCGGTACCTGCAATCCGGGAGATCACTTTCGACTTGTCCAGAGGTCCGAGAGGAACCTCGAGATCGGTCTGACACTCACCAGGCGTTCGGTGCCCGAACACTCTCAACGCCATGGGGGTACCGTCGGGTACCGAGTTCTCTACGAGATCCGTAAGGACATCACGAGCGATGGCAATGCGGCGCTTGCCGTCGATGCGTTGCAACATTGAACCTGAAGCATCCAGAATTATTTCGACAGCGTTTAGAGGCGCCTCGTCCAGGGCGACAAATACGAATCCATCTTCAGGAGGTGCTTCTTCACTCGTGGTTGCACTAATTGAGTACCGGGAGGGTCTACGGATGTGGCACGATGCCCTCTTAAACCCTACTTCAAGTGTCGCATTCGATGAGAAGTAGTCGTAGTAACCTGCATCGACATTAGCCCAGGATTGCATCAGGTCCTGTGCCGAGGGATCTCCGGAGTGGAGTTCCAGCGTGAATACGCGAGGCCGGTCGGCATCGAACCGTTTCCACAGCTCAGTATTCATGTGTGAGCTGAAGGTAAGTGCATCGGTCAGCATGACTATCGCTTTCGTGCCGGATCGCCCTTCCATCTCGCGCATGGCATATAAAAGTGCCTCTTCGGAATTGCTGGATGAGTGATCCCGCCGATAGTCGCTCAACGATCTTTGTAGTTCGTAGGGTTGGTCGCTCCACGTTTCGAGTAAGAATTTTTTGGATCCAAACGGCAGCCAGTTCGCGAACTCGCGACCTTGTTCTACTCCAGAACCAAACTCAGACATGGTCTGATAAATCGTCGACAAGTACGTTGCGACGGAGCCGCTATTGTCCCATAGGAACGCAACCGATCTGGGCGGTTCTTCCACACGAATGAAATAATTCCCCGCTTTGACTTCGGCCTCGTAGATCACGTGATGAGGTCGCGATGCACTTTGTTCGACCAGTTCAACGACGTTGCCGTTTGCATCCTCTGCGGTGACAACTACTTTGATCGTCGGGTCTCCCTTCAAATCCAACCTGAGCCTGTTGTCTCCTGAAGGTACTTTAACGTGATACCAGTCGACATCCTTTTGGACCGAAACGTTATCGTGATATTCAGTATCGAGATTGATCCGACGGGCGCTGCCTTTAGAGTCGCCCGCGTCAGTATTATCGACAGACGCAATTGTCCGTGACACCGTGTACTCATATGGGCCCATTTTCGTGTAGTGACCCCACTCAGCAAGAATTGAGTAGGTATTTTCTCCGACCGGTTCTTCCAAGATCTTCAAGTTCTTCATTGTGTACCAGTTCGAGGACTCCTCGACTTCCGAGTTTGACACTCGGACATATCTCGCCCACAATGGTTGATCCGGTTTCAGAGATATTTCTCCCCCTTGTTCGCTTGTAGATACCACCTCCCCGATTGATGTCCATGGTCCCGTCGGACTGTCGAGTGAAACAGACACGTTGAAGCGCGTCATAACTCTCCCCTTCGATTTCGGATATGTATCAAAGACTATTTCGTCAATACGAGCAGCTCGCTCGTGATGAAAGCCCACAACCCACTCGACCGGAGCTGAAGCATCCAACCGTCGCCGTGGAGTGTCGTCACCGGATATCACGCGTTCTACCGATCGATCATAAGGGCTCGTCCAAACTATGTGACCTCCATTATCCGGATCAGCAATATTGAATCGGTCAGATAATCCCAGGGCATCCTTGCCCGCGACAACTTTCCACTCACCCAGAAAGACGTAGCGCTGATCATCTCCAGCGACCACTGGAAAGGTTAGCCGAGCATGAGTTGCTTGCTTAACGGCCGGCAAAACAAATGCTTGTTCATACCGGTCGGGTAGTAAGTAGTCCTCCAGCACTCTGGTGAACGTGCTGCCATCTGTGGACAATGAAATTTCAAACGGGCGAGGCCTGTAAAGCGACCCACTACCGGATTGAGGGTGCAGCAAGAACCCGGATATAGCGTGCGTCTTTTCTCCTGCAAGATCAACAGTAATCTCAGCAGGTATTGCATTCCGGTAGCGCCCATTTGCAGGAGTCATCTCGTCATAAAGTACGGCCGCCGATTTTCCCTCATTTGGCATTGACCCGAACCGTGCCGATGCAACGTTGAATCCTCCCAGTAACTCACCTGGCAACTCCCAGGCAATGAATGGATTCTCAGGATCGATTCCACATTTGGCATTGAGGGGAATTGCTGCCGAGGCGTCCTTCTCACCACGCGCTGAAGCGATTGCAGTGAGGTAAACCGGTTGATCATCCCATGCGTCTGAAAGAATTTCTACAGTGACTGGCACTTCTTTTTTCTGTCCCGCACTCAGGGTCACTGATAGCTCCGCAGGTACCGCCTTCCATTTATGATTGCCGGTACTTATTGCCAGGGAAAGCTCCTTTGACGAAGAACTATTGTTTGAAACGTGCACTGGTATTGACAGGCGCTGCCCCTGGTGCCAGTAAGCAGCCACCACGGTATTCGCCGGCCCGAACGCAACGTCGAGATTACCTTGCAATTGTCGACCAGTTGCGGTGTCGGATCCCAGATCCACGTGTAGTCCATATTTATCTGTCGCTCTGATTCGTACGATCCAGCGACCTGGTCCAAGCTCTCCAGTATAAGTGCTATCCGCTGACTGCCATGCCACAGTGTTGGCAGAATTGTCGCCGCTCAGGTTCTTGAACATGATCACGCGTCGCGAATCAAATTGCGAGGGCATGTCAACCGGCGTGATACGAACCGGTGTTGTCACCGCCAACTCAGGAAACAGATACCAGTCGTCGGCTCCAATATCCCCGGTTGTACCCTGCATCACATAGTCTGCTGGCAGCTCTCGCAGGTCTCCCTCATTGTTCGGTTCCAGATCGGATGTCAGCTCATCAGGTGCCAATCGGTCCAGGCGTATCGAGTACGGCTTGCGGCTTGTATGAGTTCGGGCGTAGTAGGCTAGAGTATAGTGTCCGGTTGACAGGAGCATCTTGAAAGCTAGAGAATCTGGCACCCCGCCTTGAAGGATCACGCGACCGCTCATAGTCTCGACAAGAGAAATATTCCCTTCGAAGTCCCGGGGTGCGACAATATTGAGTTGCAGTGGTGTCTCTCCTTGCAGAGAGAACTTGTAATAGTCTGCATCTCGCTCGTACGCGAGGTAACCCGTTCGAGCCTGGTTCAAGTCGAGACTGTGGGCCTGGCTCGCGTCGTCATTGGGCTCGTGTTCCATAAACGGGTCAGGCGGACCTAATGGGACGGCACGGATGGAATATTCCGACGACTCGCCTGCTCCGACAAGCGTTACAAAATAGGTCCCGGCATACAGGAAAACATTCGGGAGAATGAGGCCATTCTCGACGCCCTCCATCTTGGCCAGGCTGGCCATCCGATTGCCCGAATTGGAAAGAGTCGCAGTTCTCACTCCAGGTCCGACCACTTCGATATACCACAGCTGAGGGTCACCTTCTGTCGTAAAGCTGAACACATCTACCGCGCGCGACTCAATCGTTCCCGTTGCTGCGTACGAAGACGAGGAGGACAAGTCCGTCGCCGTCTCGGCATCATCGTTTGGCTCAACCTCACGTGGTGAGTTGCTAAAATTGTGAGGTGCTACAAAGAGGGAATCATCTGATCGACGTAGCGGGATCGGCGTCGGGTCGGATGGCATGCTTGCCTTTACTATGCTGTTGATTGATCCATCGCCAGCTGCCGACGTATCACTTCCCGATCCCGAACCGCATGCTATGATACCGCACAATAGTATTGTCGTCAGAGCAGAATATTTCAAGGAAGATCTCATTGTTCGATCGAGTTGTCATCTAGATTTCGTTTGTCAGGCACGTACCCGGGTGGTCCCACAAAAGCTACTGCTCCGTCGTGTCTTTCTGCTGTCACTGCGTGAACGAGATAGTCGATTGCCGTTGCACATATGTCATTACTACCTCCATGATTTAGCCTCTCAGTGGCGGGGCCGAGGACGACATACAGCGTATCTCGCACCATCGACGCTGATTGGAAAAGCTGGACAGGTTCCGTTAGCATGCACGGCACCTCGCCAAGAGAAGCCAAAAGGACCATGTCTGTTTCGAAATCGATTCCCGCCAGTCGGTGAAAGGCAGCTTCGGTCGAAGGATCTTGATTCGATTTCAAATCGGCATAGCGGGTTAGAATCTCTATCCAGTCCTCCTTTTCCCGGACAGCAGTAGCGACCCGGAAAGGAATTTTTATCTCTGAATAATTTTCGACGTCAACAAGATCTACTTCCCGCCCGCTACGTGAATAGTCTCGCGGACTCTGAGAATGTTCTTCTGGAGCAGACTGACATCCGGGGCTCACCGGTAAGTTGGCGAGCAGAAGAAATAGTAGACCGGCGATTGCAACATTGTCCATCACTTGTCATTCCTCGGAAGCGTTCCCGTGATACACATGTATCGCATGCTCCGACCTTCCCACCCAGGAATCATTACATTTACAAAAACAATTACATTTGAATCACGAACGTATACATCCTCGATTCTATAGTGGAGCGGGCAACCGCGGCTTTCCGGCACCTTGTTGTCTTTTTGGAGTGTCGTCGTTTCTTCGCTTGCAATATTTTTAATGGTCAACTCAATCTTGACACGTGGGCCAAAATCATCGCAGGACCCGTCTTCGGTTTCCAGGATTACGAGTTCATATTCCTCGAAGTACCCCCCCGTGTACATCTCGCCAGTGGCGAACTTCGCAGAGTGATGCTCTACGCCTGAATCGGTGAACAGATGATTGATGTATTGTCGTGCAGTGTTTCCATGGACGATACCAAGGGCAGAAATAGATGAATCCGCCATTCTGTACACTCGCTCCGATACATCTTTGTAGGTCGTTTGCTCGCCGTCCGCAACTAATGACACAGGTGCCGCTGCCCACGTGTTGTGGTGCACGTCGATAAAAAATATCTTGCTCCAGAACGTCGGCCCGGCTTCCATCAGACCGGAAGTCTGATACGCCATGTAGCGTCCGTCTTTAGAAAATCCGATGATCTCATACGAAGCAGCATCGCCCGCAACTGCCCCAACGGAACTGGCGGACACGTAGACACACAGCAACGCCGCAACGAACACCGCGAGTGCATGACGCAGAAAAGCGGCCGTATGAATAAGTCGATTTCTGTAATGCATCAATGGCTCGAAGCGTAAGTATAGTTTTCGCGACGTCCGTCGACCCATGTGTCACCTTGCCAACCCTGATACAGACGCGTGGCAACATTTCCATTCGGGTCGTGAGAAAGAACAATGCGATGTGTTTTTGCTGTCTGCCCACCATAGGTATATGACGCCACTATCGTGGTCGTGTCATCGCCGTAGGCGTATTCTTCTTCGAGAGGTGTTGCCCAGCCGTCATCACCAAGGATTTGCCATCTGCGGGAAATCAGCCTCCCGTCGTCATCGTACTCGTATTCAAATTTATCCGTGACGGAAGGTTCTGCACCCCGCCGCGATTCAGACTTGGTCTGCAGCAGAATACGACCATCAGCAGCTGAGGTCCGGTTCACCGTTTTAATTTCTTTCCAGGCGCCTTCCATCGATTGTCTTTGAACAATTGTCCGGTAGCTCAGGGAATCGTTGTCGTCGTAGGCGTAAGAAAATCGGAATACTGGTATGACCTGCGCTCCCGGACCGTAGGCGTCAATGGTTTCGAGGGAAAGCCGACCATCCTCATACGCATAGCTCCGCTGTTCGCTGGGATGAAAAATCTTTACGCGTTTGTCTTCTTTGAGCAGTGTGACAAGCATTGTGTCGCTATAGGAGAAGCGCTCGCGTCTGGTCACTCGCCATCCGTCGTCGTGAATACTGGAGAAGATTTTTTCCACAAGCATTCCGCTCTCGTCGTAGATGTAATCTTCTTTCTTGGAGTCTTCCCATGCTCCATTCCGGTGCCTTTCCAGAACCATTGAGGTAATATGAGTCCCGGGCACGGGAGCAACTTCGTCAGCGGGTGGCCATATATCCTGTGCTTCAACCATTGTAGTCAAGAACAAGAGTCCGAGAACGATCGCGGCAGTGTTTTCAGTCATGGTTTTCATCATTCGAATGTGGGCAGACTTGCTTTAGCAGTCATAAGGAATAGTCCAGTCGACGCTTGGCCCTTCGGCTTCCTCGGTTTCAATACTTACGGTCAGTCCGTCGAGAATCAGGCTCGAAGCACACGACACTCCTTTCTTGTACCAGTCGCAGAAAGGCAGGCTTGCAGATTTTCCATACGACAGCTCGTGGTTCTCAAGAATCTCAAATTCGTAACACGACGCAATTTGAGCAGACGCTCCGCCCGTCGAGCCAAGGGATACTTCGATCTTGGCGTCCGGGCACATCACACAGTTGAGGTACTGCAACTGAGCTTTCACTTCTTCCTTGAGGCGCTGTGAGTACTGTCCATATTTCAACATTCCGGCGGCGAGTAGAACATGGGTACCGACGGCACCATTCAGCATCCCCAGTAGAAATCCTTGCGATGGACTCAGCATTTCATTGACAGATGTTGTTGTGTACTGAGTCATTGCCTGGTGTTCACCTCCCTCCATGACGCCAACAAACGCGCCGGTTCTTTTTTCAATTCTCCACCAACCAATTTTCGGTTCTCCATTTACCTGCACTTTTTGAGCAGGCACAATGATATTGTCACCGCCCTCAAGCGTGCGTCTCATCCGTAATGCATCCCATCGGGACAAGCCATCAATCTGTGAGATCATGGCGACATCCTCTGGCGTCAGCACAGTCAACGGAATTCCTGCATCTTGTGAAATTCGCATCACGTCGACCGTAGTAATCACCTCCGTACCGGAGTCAAGAATGTTTTGCAATACTTCGCCTTCCAGAGATGATTCCTGCATACCTCTTGCTCGTTGAAAGAGGTTCTGCGTTCCAAGCGGCATCCCGTCAAATGGAATTGCTTTGACCTCATCCAGACGAAGGTCGAGATTAATTTCAGATGTTGTGGCGTCGTTGTCAGGTCGTGTTTCTATCGATGTAATTAAAATTCTTGGGACGTGGTGGGTCATAGTGACACCGCCACGTCTGGCGATTGCAGTGCTCATAGAATCCGATTCATGAGCGAATGCCAGGGAGACGAGGCGACTAAGGGCAGAGCCCGTAGTCCTCTCTGCATTCGATGCCGCGGAAAGGTCGGCTTCGTTGGCTTGTCCTGAGGCAAGAGATTCACGGAGGGCGGCAAGGGCTTCGACATCTATCTCCTCAATCGTGTACCTTCTAATCTCATCGAACACAGGTCGGGTGACCTGACTGTTGACAACAGATACATCGTATCTATGAATACCGATTGGGCCCCGCACGGCCGTTGATTCAGTTGATTCATAAAGAGCTCGTTCGAAGATCCGATCATCTTCTCCGGGCACTGATAAATTGAACTCAATCCAAATTCGTTCGACAAAAGTTTGGGGGTCGGCAATTAGCATTGAGTAGTCGGGCGCTGAACTTGTTTTGCCATTGAAGATCACGTCGACTGATATTGTAGTCCCAATGGCTGGACCAGTTGTCTTCGGTTTGTCGGATTTTGGGGTCGTGGTGTTCTTTTTAGGTGGTGCGCCGCCCATGAGTCCCCCGAATGGACTCCCGACTGCAGGTTTGTCGACTTCCTCGCCGGGTTCTTCTATGACCTCTTCGTAGAGTGGTAATCCATGAAGAACGATTTCTAATGGCATGAATGCCATCTCCGACACGGCCCCATGCATGCTTCCAAGATTTTTGACACCTGAACCGGTTTGCATTTTAACTTCGAATTGAAGTTGTTGGAACATACTTCGCGAGGGCGAACCGTAGTGTCTGGTTACGTCGGCAAGTGCCTGACCGGGGGCATTGTTGGCCAGGGTCGGGTCAAGAGCCAGCCATTCCGAGTCAGCGTGTTCCTTAATCTCGAGCCAGAAATGATTGGCGGCAGTATTGATCAGCTCGGTATCGTTTGCGAGAGCGTACCGTTCAATATCGACATCTTCATTTTTGATGGCGATGTTCTCGGGATAGATAGTGGCAAGAAGTTCAACGGTTTGTTCGGGACTCAGGATACCGTTAGCGAACCGATAGCCAGCAACGTTGTCATGTATGGATGAGGCAAGGAGAACAGCCTGGTCCAGACTGTTTCCTTTTCTGGCGCGTGCCGTTCCTTCGACGCCGCGAAGCACTCCATTATAGGGTTCATAGGCGATCGTGGTGGCGACGGTTTCGAATGCTTCCTGCCATGAAAGTGATTTCAGATGGGTAGTGAGGGAGGAGGTTGTGCCGAAGGCGACAGTGGTAGTTGCTGATACAGGTGTTACCGGAGGCGCTGCGGCAGGCGCCTTGTTTTCGCTGGCCGAGTCTGTTGCCTGCGGCCGACAGCCGAGAAAGATCAAGAAGATTGTAGTGGCGAAGACACTGAGAAAACGGTTTGCCGGGAAGTATCGTCGATTCGGAAGCATGGTTACGGGCGATAATAGTCTGAAGATATTCAGATGTTACAGCCCGGAATGGATGAGGTCATCACCCAAACGTGTGAAATGGAGGGTTACCCGCGATTCAGATACTTGATTGTAGCTTCCGTACGTGATCGGACGTGCATTTTTTCGTAGATATGCCGTATGTGCGTCCGCACTGTATCGAGGCTGATGAAGAGTTGGTCAGCAATTTCCTGGTATCGAAAACCCTGTGCGAGGAGGCCAAGAATTTCTTCTTCTCTAGGGGTTAGCGTTTCCTCGTCAGTAGCCGGTTTTTGCTCTGGGGCGTGAAAAGACTCCACGAGTCGTCTGGCAATCTGGCTGGACATCGGGGAGCCACCTTCGTGTAGTGACTGGATATTTTGAAGCAGTTGAGCTGGCGGTGTTTTCTTCAGAACGTATCCCGTGGCACCCGCTTTCAAGGAGTTAAACATGCGTTCATCGTCTTCATAGACGGTAAGCATCATTAGTTGTATGTGCGGCCACTTTTCTTTGATGATGCGGACGGCTTCAATTCCGTTCATGCCCGGTAGCCCTATATCCATCAGCGCAACGTTGACATGTAGATCGGCCAAGCCAGTGAGTGCCTCCTCGGCACTTTCGTAGGCCCCAACGCAGTCGAATCCGTTAGAGCCATCGATGAGGTAGGCGAGGCCGGCGCGAACTTCTTCGCGGTCTTCGACTATTACAACTTTGATGGTGTCTACCATGGGAAACACGTTGTTTGCAGTGACGAGAGCAAATTACAGCTCGGACACTTCCTATATTTTATCCTAGACTTAATCCTAGACTTAATCCTAGGAAGTTTCTAGCAAATTGTCATTGGCGAGTTGAGCCAAACAGGTTTAAGTTGCTGACGGGGAGGAGGAAGTGGAGGCCCCCTCGAGCACGGTCGTCAACTTTATACTTATGCAAATCTTGCAAAACAAATCATTCTACTCGCCGCAACTCTACAACAGGCAACGGTGCTACCAACGTCACCTGGGTCCCACCTCGCGGCACTGACGACAGCGTTACCGATCCCCCGATTTCCTCCGATCGATGCCGCATGTTTCCGAGTCCGTTACCCCTGGGCTCTAAGTCTGCACCGCCTGCACCGCACCCGTCATCCCTGATCAACATCTTCAACGTGTCATCAGCATACTCCAGAGATACCCAAACTTTCGATGCCTCAGCATGTTTTACAATATTGGTCAACGCTTCCTTAAGGATCAGGAAAACATTGCGGCGAAACTCCGACGTCACCACGACACCCGATGTTGACACCGGAAAATCAAATTGATAAGACAACCCGACATTTTCACAATAGCTGGCTGCATATTCCCGCAGGTACGGCGTAAACCTCTGACCTGAATCATTCTGCGGATTGATAGCCCAAATAATTTCCCCGATCGAATCGAGCATGTCCCGGGATTTTCCGGCAATCCGACTCAATATATTGAACGTATCGGATCCGTCGCCCTGCTGACGCAACGCTAATTCACTCAGGATAGATATCTCAGTCAGGTTCGCTCCCACCTCATCGTGCATATCCCTCGAAATCCTGTTTCGCTCACTCTCGAGTGCACGCTGAGCTTTCACTCTGTTCAGTTGTCGCTCAAAACGTTGTCGTGATACGATCCATGTGACGAAAATTATTACCGCCCCAATAGCCAGCACGAGTAATAATGAAAACCACCAGGTCTGCCAGAAAGACGGCTCAACGATAACGTCTACCGAAGCACCTTCGTAATTCCAAACTCCGTCCTCGTTAGAACCAATAACTCGAAAACGATACTCCCCAGGGGGCAGATTGGAATAGGAAATCCGGCGATCACCGTCCAGGTCAATCCACGATTCATCCCAGCCCTCCAACCTTACAGCATACTTATTCCGATTCGAATTAACGAAGCTTAGAGCGGCAAACTCGAACGTAAATGTCACTTCGTCGGGCCGGATTCGGAGAGGATCTCCAGAGTTGACAAAAGGTAATCGCGATCCCCCCGTCCTCGTTGCCCGTTCAACCGCTGTTATAACAATCGGGGGAATGTATGTGTTGGGAAGAATATCCTTCGGATCAAAGAAGGTCACACCCGTTTCGCCCCCAAAATAGAGTGTCCCATCACTCGCTTTGAGATACGCGTTCCGGTTGAATTCAGTATTTCGAATCCCATTGGAATCGTCGTACGAACTCACTCGTGGAAGTGAATCTGACGTTGTAAAATCGAGCGAAGCGATGCCTCTGTTGGTTGAAACCCAGAGTCTTCCGTAATCGTCATCGAGAATCGAGTAGACGGTGGAGCTGGGTAGTCCTTCCTCCGATGTTATCCGACTCCCGATATCGCCTTCAGGCGAGATTTCGTAGAGACCCGAGTTTGTGCCAATCCACACCGTGCTATCGTCGTCACGATGGAATGAAAGTATACCATCAAAACCTCCAGCACCTGGGGAATGCGCAAACAATTCTGCCCGGCCATCTGGGAGTTTCCATCGATAGATTCCACGACTTGACCCGAACCATAGATTGTTCGAGTCGTCTACCATCATGTATCCGACATCGACGGAGTCCGGCAAACTCTCCGATCCAAACGTTTCCGTGTTCGAATTATACCACGTGATTTTTCCTGTTGAAACCGGGTCTGATATCCACAAAATGTCGTCCCGGTCAACTACCATCCCGGCTACGCTATTCACAGAGGCTACGCCCAAATGACGGCTGAAATCATTTACCAGCGGATCTATGAGATGTCGTCGGAAATCATTTCTTTTCTTGCGATACTCGCTCATCCCCCAACTTGTGCCAGCAAAGACACGCCCGTCTGACGTGGCCTGAAGGGCCCACACGACATCGTTACTGAGCGATGCATCATTCCACGACTGCCGCCGATATCTCGACACATTAAGCTCGGCATCGACTTTATTCAAGCCGCCCCCAATAGTGCCGACCCATATGTTTCCTTCGTTGTCTTCCGCGAGAGACACCACCAGGCCGGCACTCAGGCTTGACGGATTGGAAGGATCGTGCTGAAGGTGTCGAAACTGCTTGACGTACGGCGAATGCCTGTAGAGGCCAAATACCGTACCGACCCACACGTTGCCAGACCGGTCGATGTGCAACATTATCGGCGCGAGATTTTCCGTGTCTAAACCAAACGTCAGCAGTGGGTATTGCTCAAACGAAACTCCCGATGACGTCTGTTTCATCACATAGACACCGGTACTCGTCAGGATCCACAAGTTGCCGTCACGATCTTCGGCAAGATCCGAGACAAGACTGATCGCGAGGTCCGAGGGCAGTTCGCGAATCCAGTTGACCGATGCATTCTCTTTGTCCATCCACCCCAATGCGCCGACCTGTGCAATCCACAACTTGCCGCTGTCAGATTCCAGCAGACTACTTGCTTCCGGTATAGGTTGAACTCCTGCCGAACTCGACTGCGTTGGCGCAATGACATTCTTGCAATCGTAAACCTCAAAATCACACCTGTCAATCGCTCCGTTGCTATGCGCGATCCAGGCATCGCCGTCCGAGTCCACAATGACATCTCCTATCTCATCATTCGAAGAGACATTTCCAAGGATGCCGCGAAAGTTACCATGCTCAGATTCAAACAGATAAATCGAATCGGCACTGACAACGAGTAATTCCTGCTGCAAGTTTAACACCAACCGTCCTTGCAGGTGATCAAAGCGAGTTACACTATTGAACGCTGGCGCCTTAATTCGTGCAATACCAACGTCTCGCTGTTGGTAGTTTTGTGTCGCCACCCAAATATCTCCCGATCCATCCTGGACCATCTGACGCACAATATTCCCTGGAATTGTCGACTCATTGTACGGGTCGTGTTTCCAGGTAGTCATGGAATACCCATCCCAGCGACCAACACCTTCCCGTGTGGCGAACCAGAGAAAACCGTCTCGATCTTCAACGATCGAGTAGATCGAACTTTGAGGGAGGTGCCTCTCGAGTTCCGTCACCTGCGAAAACTCAATTTTTACCGAGGCAGGATTACGACTTTGAGAGGTGGCTGACAACGTGCACAGACAAGCAAGGATCGACATAGCGAGCAAGCCACCAACCTGCAACACGATATTGCCTCGTAGTCTTCTCACTGCTACAGAATAGCCTCTTGTCATTAACCTGAAGTGATTAAAGGTAATCTCTTCAGGATAAAACTCTATCCCTGACGCTTAAGCTTGTTGAGTTTAACGTCTTCGACGGCGTCCTTGACGTCGTCCATTGAGACATTTCGGCCGGTAGCATGGACGACAAATCGGTCAGCAACAAATATACTCAACTCGGCTTTAGAACCGTATGAGCCGGATTCATACTTCTCCATCCCTCGATAACCAAAAAACTCACCGGTCCGGGAATATCCGTTCGAAGTCGTTTCCTCAAAATCATTGTCCATCCATGTATTTGCGGCCTTCACAGCCGCCTTCATCGTACCCGCGTCCGTAATCGTAATCGTCACATTGCGATTTCCTTCCTCATATTCGGACGTCGATGTCGCCACTTTAAAACCGAAAGCGCCTGTACTATTGTTCTTAAAATCAGTCCTCTTCATGCCAGCAGCTGAGGACGGCATCATAGCCTGAAGATCTTCTGTATCAACAGTCTCCACGCTCGAGTCATTGAAGTTCTCTTTCATGTCTTCCTGCAAGTCTTGCATCTGACTCGCAAACGATTCAGCGTCCGCAGGCATCCCATCTCCACAACCGTTGCATCCCGCCATTCCAAGTACAATTAGTACCACGCCAACTCCTGAAAACCTTTTCATATTTACTTTGAGTTTGATCGATTTCATATCTCACCTCTTTGAACGAGGGACTGCTCACGAGGAGCCTACAGTATACAAGATTGCTCAACAATGGAAATATGCGGCCTCGGCCAAATTCGACCTCCGGCACAAAATGCAATCCATTAAACCGCTCCCGTCACAATGTACCCAATCTCACGTTTTTGAAGATCATTCGGATCACATTAAAGGATGAATTGCTCACCCCATTTTACGCATTCAGAATTGCACACCACGTCTCCCCCGCCCATCTCACATAAACTGATGATTCCCCGGCGGTTCCTTGTTCATAAACTACAGGCTGCTTATCTCCTTAACGTCAGTACCATTAAAAATACCAAGCCACGCGACAGGCCAAATAGGGTGAGGATCAATGATGACTTTGCGCTTCCTGACAACTTGCATACTGTTCGCTGGATTGTCATCGCTGCCCTGCATTAATTCATCAGCGCAGCAATCAGACCAATCCACAGCTACATTTTCATACGAAGTCTTCGACGACAGCTTTGCCCGACGCTTCGATCTGAGGAAAACGAACTTGTCCGGTGTGGAGCCACCTTCCTCAGCTGTTTACTTCAATTCTCAGAGCGACTGGCTATCAATCGCCGAGGCCGACTATTCGAAACCTGGTCCGTGGATCACCCAGGTTGACATAGTTTCCGCCTACGGTAGTCTGCAGTTGTCTCTAATTGATCATGCAACGTACTCGCCCTCGGTTACCTGGGTTACTGAGAAACTACTGTTGGTACAAGTATGGTGGGGAAGAATTGTAGGTACCGTTGCCCTACTTGACTTGTCGAATAACAGCTGGGTATATCGGGAGATGTTCTATCCTGCCGAATTGGTCAATCATATCTCACCACGCCCAGACCTTTTGGCGAGTATCACTGCTGGCGATCCCTTGTCGATTTCGATTATAGCCAGGTCAATTCCAGATTCTACTACACTGGGATCGGTTCGCATTAATCTCGCTTTGGGAGAGATTGATTACGTGGGACAATCGAAAAGCTGTTCCAGTACAATAGAATCGCCAGAAGCTCTTGCTTTGCGCCAGGCAATCATAGCAGTTGAAGAAAATCGGCGTGAAAAGAACGCTCCCTGTAAGCCCGGACCTTGCCGTGATTGCACCCTCTACACTGTAGTTGTGGAGACCGGTTCAGGAGCACAAGGAACGTATTCACAGCAGTCTTCCTGTTTGTCTACTGATCCATTCATACAGCGTCTGGTGATGCTTGTTGACGCGATTGGGGCCAACCACCTTAGCCGTTGTTATTCTCCACTCCTGACGTCGTCGGGAGACAAGAACAGGCGTTAGACGAGTACTTCCCGATTTGCGAGTGTAGGGTTTTCAATTTTTTCGTCTGTCTCGACAATCCCGTCGCGCAGGCGAACCACTCGTCGTGCATATCGCGATATTTCTTCCTCGTGAGTAACAACAAGCAGTGTGTTTCCTTCGCGGTACAGACGCTCAAATAGAATCATGATCTCATCCCCGGTCTTGGAGTCAAGGTTTCCGGTCGGCTCATCGGCGAGTATCAAGGAAGGCCTGTTAACGAGGGCGCGCGCAACGGCCACGCGTTGACGTTGACCGCCGGACAGTTCGTTTGGCTTGTGCGTTATACGGTCACCGAGACCGACATCCACCAGAGCTTGCTTAGCCATATCCCTTCTCACGGCCTTGCGTTTTCCAGAGTAAATGAGTGGCAACTCGACGTTCTGGAGACAGGTCACTCGCGGCAGCAGATTGAACGTTTGGAAGACAAAACCTACTTCCTGATTTCTAATTTCGGCAAGTTGATTGTCCGACAGGGCACTTACGTCTCGATTATTCAATATGTAGGTTCCTGAAGTAGGAGTGTCCAGACACCCGATGATGTTCATCATCGTCGACTTCCCGGATCCAGAAGGACCCATAATAGCAACGTATTCGTTTGCCATGATCGAGAGATCGACACCGGCCAATGCCCGGACTACCTGATCGCCCATTTTGTAGAGCTTGGTAATCTCCGTAAGTTCTATCAGGGCCTTCCCATTCGTCGTATCAGTCATGTGCTGTTCTTACGAGTCCGAATCATTGTTGGTACCGCCCCTTCCAGATTCTTCCTTGATTGGCGCGTCAGGTTTAAGCGTACGACTAACGGCTCGATATGGGCCGATAACTACCATCTCACCTGCAGCGATAGTGGAGCCCTTGACCTCAATATGAGAGTCGTCGGAGATACCCGTTTCAACGACTCGCATCTCGGCTTTGCCATCGACATTTACAAAGACGACGCGCTGCAGATCTTCCTCATCGGGAATTTCCTCGACGTCACTGGAGTCAGCTTCCGATGTAGTTCTATTCTTTCGTCGCGCTTCTTCCTGCTGGTCGCGCTTGATCTGGTTAAGATCCCTAACGGTTACTGACTGAATTGGGATTGCTACAACACCTTCGACTGTCATAGTAAAGATATCTACGGTACCACTCATGCCCGGTCGGAAATTTGGGACAAAGGTTGCACTTTCAGATTCGTTTTCAGCAACGATAGTACTGGAGCCTGATGCCGAGGCATTGTGCGAATCAAGAATTCGAATCTTTACAGGGAAGTTTGTCACTTGCTCCTGTGTTCCAGCTGCGGTAACGCGTGCGGAGTTGGCAATCTCAGTGACAATCCCGTTGAACGTCTTGTCCGGATACGCGTCGACTTCTACTGCAGCGGAATCACCAACGGCAATATTGACGACATCATTCTCATTGACGTCTACTTCCAATTCCATTTGATTGAGCCGGGCAATCCGCATCATCTCCGTGCCTTGCATCTGGCTCGTTCCTACAACACGCTCACCGAACTCAATATCGAGTTTGCTGACCGTTCCGCTCATCGGCGCATAGATGGTTGTCTTGCGCAACCTGTCTTTCTGTTCAGTGAGGCGAGCTTCGGCGCTTTGTACTCCGTAGACAGCGGCTTCGTGAGTTGCTTCGGCTACCTCATATTGAGTTTGGGCAGTCTGCAGTTCTCCTTCGGAAATAGCATTCGCTTCAAAAAGTGCTTTTTGACGCTTGAGCTCGATCTCCGCACTAAGCAAGTTTGCCTTCTGCTGTGCCTGGGATGCTTTTGCCTGTAGGACTCCAGCCTCCGCCTGCTCAACCTGAGCCAAATAGTCATCCTGCTTAATGCGAACCAGCAGGTCGCCCTGACGAACATCGTCCCCTTCCTTCACTCGTAGCTCTATAATTTCGCCCGACACGTCTGGACTGATTTTGACCTCTACCTCAGGTTGGATCTTACCTGATGCAGTAACGACCTGTGTGATGTTGCGTTGGACTGCTTCCGCAAGTTCCACGTCAGTAGCTTTCTCTCCCCGACTAAATATGCCGCTTGCTGAGATTGCGACAATAGCCAGGACGGCTAAAACCACCAGGACGCCGAGCACCCACAAGAGTTTGCGGGTTGCATTGTTCTTTTTTGCCATTCTATCCGGGGAGGATGTCCGTAATTGATACGAGTTAGAGTTTTAGCAACGTGGAGAGTCAAACAAGACCCGCTTCTGTTTATTCGCTAACGATTGCATTGGATGGACTAAGCACGCCCATGTAGTAGTCGATCAGTTGAGACTGAAAAATAAACTGGAAGACGGCCTGTGCCCGGCTGCTGGCAGCGTCGACGAATGATGCACGTGACTGCTGCAATTCAACCAGCGTCGATGCTCCTACGTTGTATCGCTCCTGTTCAACATCGTTAGCTTGCTGTGCAGAACGCAATTGCTTATCGGTAACATCGAGGCGTTTCGCCGCTGTCTGATAATCGAGATACGCTTGGCGGACCTCGAGAGCAACTGTCTGCTCCAGATTCTGAAGATCAAGTTTGCGGTTGGTATACGTAATCTTCGCACGATCAACCGAGTTCCTCGTCTGAAATCTATTGAAGACAGGAATACTCAACGTGACACCTACGTTGTAGCGCCGGTTATCCGAGAACTGGTCGTTAAATGGAATGGTTGTGACTAGCGAATCTACATTCTGCTTGAGTGTACTGGAATAGTTCGTAGATGTAGAAGCAGATGCTGTTAGACTCGGGTATCGACCACTCTTTGCCACGCGTATATCTTCGTTGGCCGCCAGAATCTCAGACTCAGTAGCTTTCAAGTCCAGGCGGCTTTCCATTGCTCTCGAGAGTAATTCATCGAGGTCATACGACGTAATTCCCAGTCCAAGTGAATCTACAGACGGCGATGTGAAGTCGTAGTCGGTGAGAGGATCCAGCTGGAGAACCTGGATCAGGCGAAGCTTACTCAACTGCACGGAGCGTTCTGCTTCCAGCAGAGTGAGTTCACTGTTCGCCAACGTCGCTTCCTGCTGATAGAGGTCGGAAATCGGACGTGCACCCAATCTGGTAAATTCCTGGATACGAGTAAGCTGTTGTCTTTGCGCTTCTACATCCTCAAGTCGGATGGCCACCTGCTCCTCATCGAGAATGACTTGTAGAAAGCTCTGAATCACATTGAAGAGTACCGTTTGTCGTGTCCGGTCCAGAGCGTACTCATCCGCATCCAGCAGGTGTTGGGAACTTGCATAGTTCGCGAAGTCTGCAAAGCCATTGAAGATTGTCAAGCCCGATGTTGCACTGAAGCTGACGCCGTCACTTCGTTCAGTCGTCAGGCGGCCTGAGGTTTGGTCGAATGCGAGACCCCAGTTACGACTTGGGCTTGCACGCAGGTTCAAGTTTGGGAGGAAATTGCCTTTTGCTGAACGCACATTGCTCTTTTGCAATTCAACCTGATTCTCTGCTTTCTGAAGATCAATGTTTCGTTCAAGTGCTATATTAATTGCATCTTGAAAACTGAGAGTTTCTTGTGCCCGCAGTTCACCGGTCGTAAATATTCCGACAAGGGCCACAAGAGCTAAAAGCTTAGTAAAACGTAGCAATGTATTAAGCGAGGATAAGTGCAACATTCGTGTAATTACTGCCAGGACATATCGTGGGGTGTCCTCATGACCGACGTGACAGTAGACGAACCACCCCTCGTATTGTTACAAGATTGCCCTGCAACGAGGAGGCGAGTCTGGGCATTAGACGACCGACAAAGTATAATCATTCCGTAGCGCAAAATCTGTCCACAGAATAACTAAGTAACAGTCCACTGATACAGGTCAGCGAAGATAACCCCAGGTATGAAGTTTATCATTGTCTTCGAACCAGCGGTCGCCGATGTCTGTGCGGTAGTACATGTTCGGGATCAGGATATTCTTTACACGATTGTAGGCTTGGACCTGAGCCTGCCGGACAGTCTGTCCGATTCCGACCACTATCAATGCAACTCCCGAATCGCCTGATACCAGCCACTCGCCGTTAACCATTCGCAGGTCTTCGATATGAATTCCCTCCATACTCGGCTTCTTAAACGTAATGACCTGATCTTTGGAGGTTTGTTCAAAAAGTCGCTTGTCTCGGTAGGGATAGGGTGGAACCACAACACGAACACCAATTTGGAAGCCACTGCGAACTTTTAGCTTAATGTCTTCCCCTCTGGCTAGCGATGCCAGGAAGGCGCCAATAGGAGTGACCATTCCAGCCTGCTGAATACTGATAGATGGATACCCGAATCGTGCCGTAAACTCCAGCGGGTAAATGCCGCGGCTATTAACGATACAGTTCAGATCTATATATCCCACATAGCCCTCTCGCTTGAGGGCAGGGCCCATCTTCAGGAGTGTCTGATTGAAAAGCTTGTTCGGCTCACTCCAATACATGCACGTGCCCATCTCTCCGGTCGATGGGCCGATGTTTCCGGGGAATAGCTTCTTGTGTTCAAAGTTAACGTTGATCGGATAGATGAATTCCTTTCCGTTGAAGAAGGCTCCGACGGCGACTTCTACTCCCGTGACACGTTTCTGGAGTTGGAATACTTTAATGCGTTTGCTGTGTACTTTCTTGTAGTTTTCGAGCACCTGGATAATATCTGTTCCGTCATCATCCTGACCAACAAATAAGAGCTGCTTGAAATTCTGAGCATCGCCACTCGGCTTGACGACATACTGCGCGGGGTTGCTACGGACAAAGTCAATTGCTTCATCAAATGAAGTGAACTCGTAGAAGGGAAGAATGGAGATGCCATTGCGTTGGAGTTCTTCCTGTCCGAAACTACGATCGTCTTCGAGGCGATCCGTGTATGGAGTTCCGCCTACGACTGCTTTCCCCTGTTCGCGAAGCTTTTGTGCTTTCTTGCCTTGACCAAGGACATCATCAAATATGATCGCATCGGCCCATTCAATTTCTTCCCTCCAATCGTCGACCTTCGGCACGAAGCCATCGCCGACAAGTTGAACGTTCTTGTTGGCGATGAAATACTTGACCTCGTTTCCTTCGTTCAATGCTTGCCAGGCAATGTCGGTGATCAATCCATCTATAGAAACGAAGAGTAGTTTTTCGGGCATGAGCCGGGCGCTGCAGTCTACCAGTGACGATGGGAAAAATGCGGAGGGGGTGGGATTCGAACCCACGATACCCGCGAAGGTATGCCGGTTTTCAAGACCGGTGCATTCAACCGCTCTGCCACCCCTCCACGTTACATCTGGAGATATGAATCCTGAGATCCAATCTGTAACCCGAACAGGCAGTTGTTCTAAGCTACTGGCGGAGAGGGAGGGATTCGAACCCTCGGTACGGTTTACCCGTACGCAGGTTTAGCAAACCTGTGCCTTCAGCCACTCGGCCACCTCTCCATCGATACTTTCAGCCCCACAAGTCATGGAGCAATCGGTTTCGGCGGGACAAAAATACCTGCTTAACTTCGTACGCGCAACTCTACCGCCCGGTTGCTATCGGATTTTATGCCTCAAGGGCATCTGCGCCACTTGTGATCTCTATAAGCTCTTTCGTAATAGCATCCTGTCGGGCACGGTTGTAGACCAGTGTCAGGTCCTTCAACAGCTCCTGTGCATTGGAAGTAGCATTGTCCATCGCCACCATCCTCGCACCCTGCTCAGAAGCATTCGACTCGAGTAGTGCACGCCAGACTTGATAACTCAGATACTGCGGTACCAACATATCCAGGATGGCTTCCGGGTTGGGCTCAAAGATGTAGTCTACCGAGCCATCAGCAGCACTCTCAACGTCGCCGTCACCTCCTGCTTCCATCACTGGAGTGACAAACTGTTCTGCAGGGATCGGTAGATACGGCTCAGCAATTCTATTCTGCGAGATGGTGTTCTTGAACTCATTATACAGAAGCACAACCTCGTCCCATTCTCCTGCCCGATACCCCGCCTCGACGCGATCGGCAATGTCATTGGCTGTACCGAAAACCAGAGAATCGAACGTACCTCGATAGTCACCCACCAATTTGTAGCCTCGGTTTTTGAAGTGCTCGTGTCCCTTGCGACCGACACACATCATAAGCAGCTTTCCTCTTTCCGCATAAGAGGCGTATTGATCCTGGATAGTCTGCTCAGCAAGCTTAATGATATTCGCGTTGAACGCCCCTGCGAGACCGCGGTCCGCTGTCACGACAATCATCAATACCGTATCAATCGACTCTCTCTGTTCAAACAGCGGATGTGCCGATGGATCTACATGAGATTTGATATGCCCGATCGTCTGACCAAGCTTATATGCGTATGGCCGAGTCGTAAAGATCCGCTCCTGTGCCTTGCGCAGTTTTGCCGCAGCAACCATTTTCATGGCGCGCGTCAGCTGCTGCGTATTCTTTACCGAAGCAATACGGTTTCGTATGTCGTGAAGACTCGCCATTTTCTACAACAGAACTTACTAGGATTCGGTATATAGTGAGACCAGATCGGTCGCGACCGATTTCAATGCCTGAGTCAATTCATCACTCATGGTACCTGTCTCTGCCATCTTGGTCATCAGAGCCCCATGCTTCAAGTGCATACGCTCCAGGAATTCTTTTTCGAACTCACTGATCTTTTCGACTGGTACTTTATCGACGAGGCCATTTGTAGCGACAAAGATGATCGCAACCTGGTCTTCGACGGAGAACGGTGTATACTGACCTTGCTTCAGAACTTCAACGAGTCGTTCACCACGTCGCAACTGCTGCTGTGTGGCGGCATCCAGATCCGATCCGAATTTTGAAAATGCCTCAAGCTCACGATAGGCGGCAAGGTCCAGCCTCAACGTTCCAGCGACCTTTTTCATGGCTTTGATCTGTGCGTTACCACCGACTCGCGATACCGAGATACCAACGTTAATAGCCGGTCGAACACCTGCGTTAAACAGGTTGGACTCGAGGTAGATCTGACCGTCGGTGATCGAGATCACGTTGGTCGGAATGTATGCCGAAACGTCACCTGCCTGAGTCTCAATAACCGGAAGTGCTGTTAGCGATCCTCCGCCCTTAACTCTTCCCTTCAGCGAATCAGGGACGTTGTTCATGGTCTGTGCAACTTCATCGTTATCGATGATCTTGGCGGCTCGCTCAAGCAGTCTTGAGTGAAGATAGAACACGTCACCGGGATAGGCTTCGCGACCTGGAGGACGGCGAAGTAGCAATGACACCTGGCGATAGGCAACAGCCTGCTTGGAGAGGTCATCGAAGATAACCAGTGCATGACGCCCGGTGTCGCGAAAGAACTCCCCAATACATGCGCCCGCAAATGGAGCGAGGAACTGCATGGTTGCTGGAGCCGATGCCGGAGCATTGATGATGACGGTGTATTCCATCGCACCGTTTTCTTCGAGAGCCGCACGAACCTGTGCAACAGTCGAGCTCTTCTGGCCCACTGCAACATAGATACAGAATACCGGCTTGTCCGACTGATGTGTATCTTTCTGGTTGATGATCGTATCGACGAGAACCGCCGTCTTTCCTGTCTGGCGATCGCCAATTACCAGTTCTCGCTGTCCACGCCCGATCGGGATCATCGTATCAATAGCCTTGATACCCGTTTGCAATGGCTCTTTTACAGGCTCGCGGAAAACTACGCCGGGAGCTTTACGCTCGAGAGGCATTTCCAACGTCTCACCGGAAATTGGTCCGCGGCCATCTATCGGCGTTCCCATTCCATCGACGACGCGACCAATCATGCCCTCGCCTACATTGATGGAAGCGATACGCTTCGTACGGCGAACTTCGTCTCCCTCCTTGACCTCTTCGGCGCCTGCAAAAAGCACAGCTCCGACATTGTCTTCTTCGAGGTTCAAGACCATTCCGGTTACGCCTGATCGAGGGAACTCGATCAGCTCACCTGAGCGAACGTTCGCAAGCCCGTAAATACGAGCGATACCGTCACCCACCTGGAGGACGGACCCGACTTCATAGATATCGGTGCCTGCTTCAAACCCACCTAGCTCTCGTTTGAGAACGGCGGTTACTTCATCTGGTCGAATTGCAGTTGCCATAGTCTGTTGTCAACTTGTCCGGAAAAATCCGGAGATAAAAATCAGTTATTAGAAATTGATGAACCGGTCTGGAACGCCTCACGGAGATCTTCCAGCTGGTGTTTCACACTGCCGTCGTATACCGTGTCGCCAACTTTAACAAGTACACCTCCGATCAGGCCAGGGTCTACGACCGCTGTGATGTTAGCCTTGCTGCCGGTCAACTTTTCGATTGCTTGCCCTAGCTGTGCAATGTCCTGCTCCGTCAAGGCAGTGGCTGCTTTGACGGTGGCCTGCACAATGCCTTGCTGTGTATCCCGAAGCGATCGATAAGCGCTGACAATCTCAGGGAAAATATCTTCACGACCTTTGACGATAAGCATGGAGACAAAGTCCATTGTCACTTTACCCACACGACTTTCGAAGAGCTGCGTAGCGACGCCCTCTTTCTTCGGTCGTGATATGATGGGGCTCTCAAAGACAGAGACCAACTCACGGGAAGACTTCAAAGTCGCATCAATCAAGGCAACATCTTCATCCGTTCGATCCAGCGTGCCATTCTGCACAGCCAGATCAAACAGCGCCTTTGCATATCTTTTTGCAACCAGTGTATCGCTCATCTGTTATTCGGCGTTAGCTAGTTTTTGCCCAATCCGTCGATGAACGAATTGACCAGTTGCTTCTGTCGATTCTGGTCGAGAGTGTCGTCCAGGATTTTCTCCGCAGCTTTAATAGCCAGGTCTGCAACTTCGGTCCGAAGTTCGTTCAACGCACTTTCCTTTTCGCGTTCGATTTCAAGTCGTGCCTGTTCCTGCATCGACCTGATTTTCGCCCGCGTGTCCTCGACTTCCTCTGCTCGGAGTTGCTCAGCTGACTCACGCGCTTCACGCATGATTTTCTGCGCATCTTGATCCGCCTCACGCCGAGCCTTGGCGTTATCCGCTTGAATCTGCTTCGCTTCCGCTAACGCTTTCTCTGCACTCTTAATAGACGCGTCGATTTTCTGCTCCCGTTCCGTAAGAGCCGCAGTTATGGGGCCCCAGGCTAGCTTGCGCAAGACAAGCAATAACAGCAGAAATGTCACTGACATCCAGAAGAACAGTCCGAAGTTGGGACTTAGAAGATTGACGGCCAGTATAGGGTTCATGTCTCCATTCCTAGATAATTCCTGAACAACGTTCCGATGCAGCTGTCGCAGCCGGTCCAAGCGAACCGGCTGCTGACATCAAACACGGACAGATCAGAGATCCTTACGCTTTTCCCTGAAGGAAGAAGCAAATAATCAGACCGAAGAATGCTGCACCCTCAATAAGGGCTGCTGCAATAATCATCGTGGTACGGATATCGCCTGCAGCCTCTGGCTGACGAGCGGTGCCCTCCATGGCTGGACCGGCAAGCCGACCAATTCCGATACCTGCTCCTAATACTGCCAGACCGGCGCCAATGCCTGCGCCCAACCAAGCCAATGCTAATGCATCCATGCTAACTTTTCGTTTTATTTTTCTTGATTCCGTGTTTTCAGGGTGTAAATAAAAAAGCCAATTTACCCTGCGAGAACTGGCTCAGTCTCTGCACGCCGTCCACCACTTTTCGAGCTTACTGATAGCTCTTCGGTGTCAAACAATGGTGCATGAAGTTGGTGATCGTCACTAGGATGATCGTGGTGATCGTGTTCCTCAACAGCCGTTCCGATATACAATGCCGACAGCATTACAAAAATGTATGCCTGCAGGAATGCGACAAGGACTTCGATCAAATAAATAAAGAGCGCAAACGCGACGCTTACCGGTGCTATCGCATAACCGCCGACAACACCGTATAGATTCTTGAAGGAGAAAATCAGACCCAACAAACTCAAGATCACAAGGTGACCTGCTGTCATGTTGGCAAAGAGTCGAACAGCGAGCACGAAAGGCTTGATAAAGATGCCAATGAACTCGATCGGGACGAGGATAAACTTGACGGGAAGCGGAACTCCCGGAGGCCAGAAAATATGCTTCCAGTAGTCCTTCGTACCGCTCGCGTTCGTTACTATAAACGTAAAGATGGCAAGTACTGCCGTCACGGTGATGTTGGCGGTACTGGTTGCACTCAGTGGGACGAGGCCAATAAGATTACAACCCAAAATGAAAAACCACAGGGTCAAGAGATACGGTACATACTTGTCTGCTTTGACTCCAATATTCGGTCGAGCAATATCATCGCGTACGTATGTAATCAACGCCTCCATTGCATTCTGCAGTTTACCCTGCGGCGCAGTTTCTCTTCCAATACCCGATGTATAGCGGCGAGCCAACCACGTGAAGAGTACAATAGTCAGAATGGCGATTATCCACGAGAACACCAGGTGACGTGTGATACTCAGATCAAGGAGTAGAGAGCCACCGATGGGCATCAAGATGGCATCTTCGCTGTGTTCTTCCGCATGTTCGTCCTGGCCGGCTTCGGCTGTGTGATCTGCTGCTTCTGCGGCAGTCTGACCTGTAGCGGTCGAGTGATCACTATCTACAGAATCCTCACCTTCATGAGTTTCTTCAGCACCCTGATCATGACCTGCGTCGGCGTGGGGCTCCACATAATGATATAGCCCGGAATCCAGCGCGCGTTGAGTCGAACCAAAAAAATTCAACCCGATGCCGCCGTCGGCTTTCCGAACAAGAAAAATGCGGGGTAAATAGACCTTCGGTCCCGGCGTAAAATCGAGATAATACCCATCAGCAACGTGATGGACGGCATCCAGCTCCTCGTCATCCTCACTGACCGGTGCACTGAAAGCAACCGCAGGAAGCGCGAACGCTAAGAAAATCAGACTTGCGATAATTGATCGTTTGATGTCAATCAAGTAGCGGTCCCGTTTGAAGGTTGTCCTGTTTCGCCGACGCCAACTCCTTTATGAATAGCAGTGACCTCGACTGTTAATACAATCATAAATGTTATTGTAAAGCCCAGAAAGAATGGCTGCTCCAGAATGGACAACCATCTCGTCATAATGACGATGGCGACGAATGCCAGTACCATTCGGACGAGCATTCCGCCAAGGGCTATGACGAAGAAACGGTTTCCCGGCCGTTTCATCGCCCACAAAAACGTCAAGTAACTTGAAACGCCATACCCCGTGCCGAGCATTATGCCATAAACAACTGCTAGCGTTGCTTCATTCATTGTGGACGTGAATGTTGGCTGATAGGGTCTTGGAGTTGAGAGCAGGGCAAAACTACGCACTTTGAATCCACCGGATCGGCAAATCCTGATGATTTCTCATAAAAGGAAGGTGAATTCTAAATGAACGCTTCTTTACGACCTGTCTCGCGACCGGTCAATCTTCTTTCCACGACTTTTCCGATGCAATTCGGCGATAGGCATCGCGAAATGAAATTGACTCCTCGACCACGAGCCGGTACGCCATTTCCGCAGCATATATGGCCGGATCGATCTTGATTCGGTCGGCAATAAAACGAACTTGCGATATGCCGTGTGCCATCACTTCGCAAAGAAGGTGACTCATATCGATTGCCCGGAACAGGGGCTCCTTTATGAGCTGCAGGTCGCGATGGTAGCCGGAGGTCAGCTTGGTAGAGATGATCAGAATTTCGGCCAACCAGGTCTGCATTTGCGCGGAGCGAGCGCGTACCAGTTCAAAGATATCCGGATTCCGTTTTTGTGGCATGACCGACGATCCCGTCGTGATCGATTCCGACAGTTCTACAAAACCAAACTC
>CBDUKH010000037.1:0-29143 GCA_965367755.1 uncultured Rhodothermales bacterium | reverse complement strand
ATTTGAGGATGATGGGTCAGGGTTGAACACAGCCCCGAGGTGACAGGTGTACGCATGGTCGATTCCTGCCTCTGCAAGGCCGTGCCAGACTGTAGCGGCGGAGGTGGCGGGCAAATCGGTGAATGGCCACGATCCGATAGAAACATTGACATCGATGAGTTTCATGCTTACCTGTTAAACACAAGTTGGATACTGTTGTCGAAAAGTATCTTCTGCTTTTCCGCATCGCTAATTGCAGCAGATGTTACGCGGCCGATTTGTGTTGGGAGATCTCTTATTACCAGGTCGGAACCGTAAAGTACACGATCGACACCAAGTTTCTGTACGGCATATTCAACGAGACCGGAGACGGGCTGAAACGCGGATGTATCGATCCACACGTTTGGAACGTCAGCAATTTCCATCACTCCTCTCCTTCCTACGGAAGTCAGATGAGCCATGATAATATCTACGTGAGGATACTGCCTACCTAGCCAGGCCGTGTCCGCTGGATCCGTGTGGTATTCCCGTTGCTGGATTATTGATTGATCGGCGGTGTGCTGGAGCAGGACGACGTTGTGCCGGGCGGCCTGTTCCATAACGGGCCCCATTGCTTCGTCGCGAGCGTTATTGCATATCTCCAGCTTGATTCCTTTGAAATTCAGTTCGCCGATGCATCGATCCGTTTCGTCGTGAACAAATCGCCGACCCAAAAGTGGATTCAAGAAACAGAATCCATGAAAATAATCTGGAAACCACGACATCAGCTCGGCTGTCTTATCATTAATCGATTGAACTTCGGCAGCTGTCGGCGTACGGCCATACAATAGCACGTCTCCGAGAACAACCATACCTTCGACGCCGAGCGACTTCGAATATGAAACAAGGTCCGATATACTTTTCCTGTCGGTGCGAGTTGCCTCGAACGTAGGGTGTGTATGGACATCGAATATTCTCACTTCTCTTGTATTAATATTTATAGATGGGGTAAGATAGTGAATCGCCAAACGCCCCGATGATGTTCATCTCCGAGCAGGAATTGATGCGCATGATAAGGCACACTCATATTCCTCGTAATCGTTCAGGATTCATCAGCTATTTTGGAACCGGACGACAAAGTCTATCATTAGTAAACTATGAATAGATTCAAAGTGAAGCGAGTGTACGAACCACCGGAACCATCCGACGGTGTTCGTGTGCTTGTAGACAGGGTCTGGCCGCGAGGCATGACAAAGGAGCGCGTGAATGCCGATGTTTGGCTGAAAGAGATTGGGCCTAGCAATGAGCTCAGAAAATGGTTTGGACATGACCCGAGCCGATGGTCCGGTTTCAGGGAAAAATACTTTGCTGAGCTTGAAGCAATGCCGTCCGTGGTTCATAAGTTGAAAGAGCTTGCCACGGAGCAAGACGTCACGCTACTTTTTTCAGCCTCCGACGTGGAGCACAACCAGGCGGTAGCTCTCGTTGAGTATTTGAGCAGCTGAGAGATTACACGAAAGCGTGGTACAACCATTAACATCTTTTGGCCTCCGGGTCAGGCAGAACTGATGAGTGATAGAACGAAGGAGTGTCCGTCTTGTGCACTTGATGTCCCGAAATCCGACAAAGTTTGTCCGTTTTGCGGTTATGAATATCCCGAACAGAAAAGTTACGTACCGTACATCGTAGGACTATTCCTTGTACTTCTTTTGGGATGGTTTTTCGGGTGCTGATCTGACTTTGTCGAGATGAGTTGTTGCTCGGTAACGATTGGCGTGGAGGATATACCGGAAGCGGCGTGCCGGGAGGTATTGTTCAAGGTGAATCGCCGGTTTCGGGAAAAACGCGTGGGGGCCACCACTCCTCCTCCCCGGTAGCAAGTTAAACCAAAAACCACTTGCAGTGTTAATGAACAAATGCTAGGATATTTCCTAGCATTTATCCTAGGATATTTCCTAGAAACTCAAACACCCTCACAGCGATAATAACAGCGGATACTACCGCCATCGGCTCACGTTTCACGTCTTGACCGCATCATCAGCCGAGCGAACCATGAAGACGCGGCTTCGTAGGAAAACACGGCAACACTTTATCTATTTTGTCGAGACGAACATCTACTATGCATATCATTTCGCAGAATTTACCGACGGATGTTACCGTCCGATGTGCCAGATGTATGGGAACCGGCAGCCTTACTGAACCGCCCGATAATCCATGCCCCACTTGCCGAAGTCACGGAAAGGTTACAATCTCAGCCGACGGCGGCGAACTTTCGGATTGCACGCGTTGTTCAGGCTCCGGGTCGCTGGGATCTCGTCCGACTGATCCGGTCTGCGCACGATGTTTCGGCATCGGGTGCACAGTGGGCAATAACCGCCCTAACATTTTGTCGTTCGGATAGCGGAAGCCTGCTAGAAGAGGTAATCGATCTCCCACATGAACCTACGTGACAATCTATTGCACGTCTTTGTACACGAAAACAAAGTCGATGCCTGGACTACCATCGAATCAGACGTTCAGGGTATCGTTAAGCTCGAGACGCACGTCTGGGATGACATGGCATCACTCCAGGATCTTGTTCAGCAATGCTGCGACGAAACAGCTCAACCCAGCGTCCTTGTCGCTGCCGGAGGCGATGGCTCACTTAGTGCTCTAGCCAGTACAACTGTGAAAAGTGAATTCACTGACTGTATCCTCGGAATCATCCCGTTGGGTACTGGCAACGATTTTGCAACGGCTGCCGGGATCCCAACTGATGATCCATCAGAAGCCATAAACATTCTTCGTTCTGGTCCCTCTTTTGCTGTTGATATAGGTCAAACATCTGACCAGTACTTCGTCAATGCCGCAACGATAGGCGTCGGAGCAAAAGTTACAGCGATAACATCGTCCACATCAAAGATGCTACTGGGAAGCTTCGCTTACATACTTTCCGGCGTCCTGCACTTACCCGACCTTGAGGCATACGAAGCGGAAGTAAGTGGCACTAATCTGCACTGGAAGGGCAAACTCCTGGGAATCGCCATAGCTAACGGACGGCGCATGGGAGGGGGCTTCAAACTAACCCCGGATGCAACTATCGACGATGGCCTCCTTGACGTAGTCATTTTGCCAGACATGCCTGTGAGTGATCTGCTGAAACTCATTCCATCGTTGCGGCGAGGAGATAAAGATTCACTGCTCGACGAAAGACTAGTACGCGCCCGTGTTCACAGTCTCAAGGTTACCACCGAGTCCGAATTCCATATTAATCTCGACGGTGAACCCAGTACTGATACTACCGTCGATATCAAATGCATTCCACAACGTCTAAAGATGATTCTCCCCATGAACTCTCCTCTACTTTCCAGACAAAATGCTTGAAACAACAAACGTCGGCCTGCCGACCTGTTTCGATATCTTCACATTTTTTCAAACCGCTCAATAATCTTTATATGTTGCGTTTCTTACTCGTGCTCAGCATTTCAGTAACAATCATGACAAACGACCTTCTCGCTCAACATGGCCAGGCTGAAACGGGCTTCCTTGATCGGTCGGTAATTGTAGATTCATATGAATACAAGTACCAGATCTACGTGCCTCGTAATTACCGTCCGACGCAGTCGTGGCCAGCCATCCTGGTCTTGCATGGCTATGGCGAACGTGGGCTCGACGGTCTCATTCCAACGGAGGTCGGCTTGGGTAGCGCGATTCGAAGAGATGCGAGCCGCTTCCCGGCGATCACGATTTTCCCGCAGACACCGGGTACCTGGGACGATTCAGGCATTGAGATTGCGATGGCCGCGCTGGATCAGACGATGGCCGAATACGAAATAGATTCTTCGCGGCTGTACCTTACCGGCCTGTCGATGGGAGGAAACGGAACTTGGCACCTGGCTTTTACCTATCCCGATACATTCGCTGCAGCCGTTGTTGTGTGTGGATGGGTTAGCAACATTAATCCTGATCGCTACACACCAATCTTTCGAGATGTAAAGATCGATCCGTTTTCGGAAATTGCCGGAAAGCTTCGGAATCTTCCACTCTGGATTTTCCACGGTGACGAAGATCCCGTCATCTCTGTCGAGGAGTCACGGAAAATGAACATGGCGCTTATCCTTGAAGATGCAAACGTTCACTACACGGAATTTGCTGAGACCGGACATAACTCATGGGATGCGGCATACTCATATGGTGATCTGACAACGTGGTTGTTTAACCACCGACGACCCGAATGATGTCTGAAGTAAGGCGAACATTTAGCGTACCTGTGGAACCAACCCTTGACAACCAGAAACATTATGTCAGATAAAGTTGCTTTGATCACAGCCGGAGGCAGCGGGATGGGCGCGGCCATCGCCCGCAAACTCGCATCCATCGGTTACAGAATTGCTATCCTTTCGTCATCTGGTAAGGGCGAGGCATTAGCCGACGAACTGGGTGGACTGGGTATCACAGGATCAAACAGAAATCCCGTTGACCTTCAGCGCTTCGTAAACTCGGCTCTAGATTCATTCGGTCAGATAAATGCAGTCGTAAACAGTGCCGGACACGGACCGCGAGGCGATCTCTTATCCATCTCGGATGACGATTGGCACACCGGTATGGAGGTCTACCTGTTGAACGTAATACGTGTTGCTCGACTTGTCAGTCCCTCACTAAAGCAGGCTGGCGGTGGAGCGATTGTCAATATTTCTTCTTTCACGGCATTCGAACCGGATCCCGCCTTCCCTACATCCAGCGTTTTTCGCGCAGGACTCGCTTCGTTTACAAAATTATACTCCGATGAAATGGCGTCGTACAACATCCGGATGAACAACCTGCTTCCCGGCTTTGTCGATAGTTTTCCAGAGAGTGAAGAAATATCAAACCGCATTCCACTGCGGCGATATGGGACAACAGAAGAAATTGCCGAAACAGCCGCATTCCTTGTCAGCGACGGTGCCGCGTACATTACCGGCCAAAACATCCGGGTGGATGGTGGAATCACCCGATCAGTTTGACGGGCGATTTCTCTGGTCGCATCCGCAGAGAGGAAATTACCAGCCTGCTCGCAATTTGATCGCTGTGTCAAGTCGGTCGCGGTCTAATCGTGATTGCCACCGCAGCGATTGCGCTCTTGCAATCTATCGCTGACGTGGAATCAACATCAAGGATGTCTGGCGTCCATTGATGTACCACACATCTACTCCGTCAAAGTACGCGTCTTCTTCCAACATAATTCGGATGTCTTGATTGTCCCACTCAGGAATTGAGACGGTTGCATTCAACTCAATGGAGTACGCTGTACTATCATTCAACGGGTAGTCTCCTCGTCCCGGAACCCCACCCTGCTGATCCCAAAGCCCAATAGTCGGACCCGTGCCATGACCGTGGTAGCCAATAGGATGCGTGTATATGGACGGCCAGATCCCTTCTGCGTTGGCCCGCGCAAGCGACGCTGCCAGTATCTCATTGCCGCTTCGTCCGGAAACAAAGTTGTCGGTCAGTATATCCTGGAGTCGATTGCCGATTTTCAGTGCGGCAACGAGTCCGGCGGGTGCTTCCGATTCGCCCGGTTTGAGAACATATGCGTGCTGCTGGGTATCCGTATTTAGTCTCAAATATGTGATTCCGAAGTCGACGTGCAGCAAGTCGCCATGACGAACAACATTCGATTGGCTTGTCCCGGAGAAATCTCCCCCTCTTCCCGTCCCTGCCCGCTGAATGTCTACACTGGGATGAAACCAAGTAACCAGACCGAGGTCGCGAATGCGATCACGATACCACCATTGGATATCCTGAGTCGTTGTGACTCCCGGTTGAATAACGAGCTCGGATAAGCCCTCAGCTATAATGGCGTGCGCGATGGCGACGATCTGTGGATAGACCTCCATCTCCCTGGCGGTTCGAGTCTCGAGCCATGCCGCGGCCAACATCTCAGATGAAATGATTCGCCCTCGATATTTGTCGTCGATCGACGCTTGAAAAGCATCAAATTCCGATTTGGTCATTCCATCGGCCGTGGCAAATAGGTCCGATGTGTTAATGGCGATGGATTCTGGATCTCTTTGTTCGATTATTTCTGCCAAACGCTTCCATTGATCTGGTTGCTCATCGGGCGACCATGCTCTTTCGAAACGAGTGCCAACATCATATCGCGCAACAGCCAGGGTCTCAACTCCTTCAGCGCGGCCACGATCGTGGACCACAAGTATTGTTCGTCGTCGTGCAGCCAGCCACGTCGAAGGCAACATTGTTTCTATGATTGGATCTTCGTTGTATTCCCTCGCACTGATAATCCACATCTCGATTCCATGCTTTCGCATCAATCGAGGCAACAACGTATCAATGCGATGGTCGAGCCAACCATCGATCACCTCAGCACGCTCTTCCATCGACAGGATATGTGGAATCTCGTGCTGAGCCGCCAGGCGTGTTGCAGAACCAATTATCAGCAAAATGATTGCGGTGAGAATTCGCATTTTGTATATGGTATATTTTGAGACAACTTGAACACTCTTCAACTGGACTACCAGCAAAAAAGCAAAAACCGCGCGCCCTTGTTACAGGACGACTTCGTACTGACTCGACTCCACCGACACATGAAACAAAACCTGGCACAAATAGCAATCGTAGTACGCGAATATGATGAAGCTATAGAGTTCTATGTTGAGAAACTAGGCTTCGTGTTAATTGAAGACACGTATCTGCCAGATGAAGATAAACGATGGGTGGTAATTGCTCCAGCTGGCTCCAATGGCACGACTCTTCTGCTGGCAAGAGCAACAACTGCCTCACAGTCGGCGGCAATCGGAAATCAAACTGGTGGCAGAGTGTTTCTTTTTCTGCACACGGATGACTTCTGGCGCGACTACAACAGATTCGTTGAGCAGGGTGTCTCATTCGTCCGCGAACCCAAGTCCCAGCCTTACGGCACCGTCGCCGTATTCGAAGATCTCTATGGCAATCTGTGGGACCTCATTGAGCCACAGTGAACACGCGTCACGTTTTCCAAACCTGATGCCTGATAACCGGATCGACACGGCACTCTACCAATCCAACGCGCTCTGTCCTATCCACGATCGCGAACCGCATCGAAACCTTACTCGATTCAAACTATCGTGTTCAGTATTATAAATCGCACAATAGAAAATCGTAATATCTCCATTATTTTGCGATCGACACTCCGACATCTTCTGAGCCAGGTTCGTCCCAATGCAACTTAAATTTTACACTGTCGATGTTTTCTCCGATCAGGTGTTTGGCGGAAATCCGCTCGTCGTATTTCCCGATGCCTCTCAATTGCGCGCAGAACAAATGCAACGTATCGCTGCAGAATTTAACCTGTCCGAAGCCGCCTTCGTAAAGCCACCCTCCTCCCCGGGCAGCCTGTTTTCTTTGCGGATCTTCACTCCTAAGATGGAACTGCCTTTTGCGGGTCACCCGACAGTAGGGACAGCGTTTGTAATGGCATCAACCCGGCGCATAGCGCTCGACAACCCAGTGACAACACTTGTTATCGACGAAGCTGTCGGGCCGATTCAAGTGACGATAGATGCACAAGATGGAGTGGTATCACTCATCGAACTGTCGTCAGCCATGATGCCCGAATATGGACCGCCACCGCCAGCACCGGAACAACTTGCCCGACTGTTGTCAGTCGAAACGACGCAGATCGAAAGAGATTGGCTGTCACCACTGGCTGTGTCGTGTGGAGTTCCGTTTATGATCATCCCCGTTGTGTCGCATTCCATATTGCGTCGCGTTGAGCTGAACGTTCAGGTTTGGCAGGAGCTGCTTTCTTCATTTTGGGCCCCCCACGTCTACCCGATCTACGTCGACAAAGCAGAAAAAGCTAAGGTCTATTCCAGAATGTTTTCACCTGCCATGGGTATCGTCGAGGATCCGGCAACCGGCGCTGCTGCGACTGCACTCGCAGGTTACTTTCAACACTTTGCTGCCAGAGCGGACGGAAGCACCTCATGGACGATAAGACAGGGGGAATTCATTGACAGACCCAGCACACTCCACGTGACGGCAGATATTACAGACGGACAGATAAGTGCGATCCGTGTCGGGGGAACCGCTGTGAAAGTGAGCGAGGGAGAAATGCAAATTCCGGACTAGAACTATCTAATGAGTTATTCATGTCGGTTCTATTTTTTCCAGATTTTTGATTCTGCTTCTTCTCCCGCCTCTTCGACACTCTGGTGTTGACGTCGTAGTCGACCGTACATCTGAGTGGGTTTTGTACCGACCGGATTATGGCGATAGGTATCGACACCTCTCGCGAGATAAGTGCGGAAATGTGGATTCACTGACAAATCGCACTTCACTCTCGTTGGGGAATATCGAACCGTCAACCCAGCCCGACGACGGGCTGATGGATTCCCGGGAGACCCGTGAACAAGTTGGTCGCTGTGAATCGATATTTCCCCGGCTCGCATACATACAGTTTCCACGGTCGACAGATCGAAACGACTCGTATCACACTCGAGGCCGAGGACGGAAGAGCCCGAAGCATCCAGTCTGTTATGCTCAATAATGCCGCGTGTATGAGATCCCGGAATCAATTGCATCCCGCCGTTCTCCTCATCTACATCATCGAAGGCCAACCAGACCGTGCACGACTCATGAGGCTCCAACGGCCAGTAGTACGCATCTTGGTGCCACGTTACTGACTCCAGGGTCCCGGGCTCCTTTATAAAAAAGTTTGAGGCCCACGTATAGAAATTCGGTCCGAGCACCTGCTCGACATAATCGAGGATAATGTCATTCATGCATAGGTCAAACAGAAACTGGCTTGCCTCGTGCCATTCCCGAATCTCTTTCGTTGACTCCCCCTCATCGAGAAGAGAGAGGATCTGTTCAAGACCCTCATTCATCCCGTCGATCTCTTCCCGGGAGAAAACTGGCAGGCCCGCAATATACCCTGCCCTGGTATAGTGATCGATCTGAGCTTTTGACAGGTTACGCATAGGACATTGGGGCGTAGTTCGTTAGACGTAAGGAAGTATCAGGGAGCGCTCGTAGTATCTGCTATTCATCTATTCAATTCCTGCCTATAGGCAACTGGCATCCACAAGAGTCTGCGCCGAGTAAACGGAATTATTAAGCCAGTTGTCTTCCGGCAGTTCTTTGCGGAGATGAGTCGGAATCTCGCCGGTTCCATGGTAGTGTTGAGCACGGACCAGAGACATCGACAGCGCGCGCGCCTTGTCGCGATAAACGGATTTTCCAGTTGCCTCATATCCTGCACAGTAAGCATGTATCACATTGGAAGTAGTTCCAGCGATAGGAGTGTAGAATGCGTACTGTTCGAGGGCAGCTGGCAGGAACCAGTCCTTCCCGCCATCGTCAGTCGTACCGTTCCATTTCAGACCATCCCGAAACCAATTCTTTTTCGTGACGGCATCGTCATGCGTCCAGATCACAAACTGGTCTTCCACAAACGCCATCAAATGTTCTGCTAGAGCCAGGTTGGCCGAATCATTCGTGGTACGGAAAAGCAGCTTTGCGAAGTTCGTGGCCTCCCGATGAGACAGGTTCTTGTACGTTATCTTCGGTCGAGTGTCTTCGAATTGGGCGTCCCACGCATACGAGATGACTGGGTTTTCCATTATCCAATTGAATGCTGCATTACGAACCTGTTGGTATTGCTTTTCTCCGTACTGCTCTGATAGTCTGTCGAGGAAGTACAACACAGATACCGGGACCAGCAGTTTGCTTCCGACACCCTCACCAGTCTCCCGGTTGATTAGAAGTGACCACGTGCCGTCCGCGCGTTGCGTCTCCTGATACTTCTCTGCGATAGCTACCGCCGCCTGCCGCCACTTCTCATCTTGCGTAGCATCATACAAATCCAGAAACGCCATACCGGCTTCTGAAGGATACAGCGACATGATCTGGCTCATATATATCGGATGGTCGCCGCGCTCAACACCATCCCAGTACGACGGGGGCCAGCCAGCCAGACTCGAGCCCGGAGGTTCACTTAGATCAAGTAAAAACTCTCCAATCGCGATTGCAGCAGAGCGTGAACCTGAAGCGACTTCGACATTGTCAGTTTCTCTGGATAGAAAAAGCATCCCCTGAGAAAGGACACCCATCAGCTTGGAGGGGTGAACCCACAACTGATAGTCAGGATCAGGCCCGCCGGGACTCAACCAGTGCTGTACGGCAGGTTTCCTGTATACAGCTTCAAGTCCCACAACTCCACGGTCCGCTGGATGCTGATACCCCGTCAGCAAGCTGTCGGAAAAACCGGGGGATTTTATTGTTGAGATATCATAAATGAACCCGTCATCCTCTTCTGTCGCGTGGCGAAAGGTGAGCGTAACAAAACCTGGATCTAACCTAGACCAGAGGGAAGAAATGTTGTCCGTCGACGACGACAACTCCACGGAGTGTGGACCGGACTCTACGATATAGGGGTCTGACCAGTCAGTCGAATCGCGAATCTCAAATGCGGGTGGATAGATGTACCTCCCCGAATACTGATTCCAGAACGGCGAAAGATGTCCATCACCATGTCTGACTAACCGGGTCTGGTCGATCGATTTGTCATGCGCGGCATCAGGAGAACATGAACCGAGTACGATCGCAGCGGTCAGGAACGGCAGAAAAGATTTCGACATGCGTACGTCCAGGGATTCTTTTAGTCAGCTACGGGTGTATTGATAGAGAAGAGTTCGCCATGATGCGGTACGTTCTCAAGCTCAGCGTCAATATCAAAATATTTCAGACGCGGTCGAGCAACAAGATCTCCCTGCAGGGGATGATGCAGACCAAATATATCATAAAGTATTGTTTCAAAAAAACCACCAACACACATTGCAGCCCAATCGTTTATGTATGGCCACTCCGTAGGTCCTTTACGAGCTCCGCCGTCAATAGGACTAGCATAATTTTCGACAAAGTGAGCCTGTGAAAATGGTCCTTGATTAGTGGTCTTTGCAAGTCCCGGCAGCCAACGGACGAGTAGATCCGTGCGGTTGGCCCGAACGAGCGCAGAGGTCGCAAGTGCAACCCATCCGGGCCAGGACCCATTCCACTCGTGATCCAGCCGCAGTGAAAATCCAATGTCTTCGTCGAGCGCTGACAATGCTGCCATCCAGGACGGAGTCATCAACTCATCCTCAAAGAAACGGACCATTTCATTTGTCTGCTTAGCGGGTAAATCCTTTGCCAGAAAGTTGAGAACATGGACGAAATCCCATGCATGACGGACGGGCACGAGTTCGCCATCTGGTTGGCGACATGACCAAAATCCCGATCCTTGTACGTATAGCTTTTGAATTTCCGGGATCAGTGCTGTAGCAAACATCCTCAGATCACCAGCCTCTTTGGGCTTCTCTGAGTATTCGAACAGGTCGGCCACTTCACGTAGCACCCAAACATTGGCAGCATTGAGGGAGGCAACTTCATGCGTATATGAGCCGACCGCTTCAAGCAAACTATTTCTGTCACCGTAATCTGCAAGTCCATTGCCCTTGTCAAGGGCCTGGTAGTGAGTGGCCAGCTGATAGAGGCGATCCAGAAGAGATGTGTCTCCAATCAGTTCGGAGAGCCAGGAGGTGTCCCCGGACACTCTTATGTAGGCGGTGACAAGACGAACCATTGCATAGTCGTTGCAGGAGTACCAGTTGCCGGCGCTTGAACCGCTGACATATTCGGTTCCGAAGTGGTCATAAATGTTATGATCGAACCACATCCGTATGGTTCGTTTCAGGCAATCCGGATCGAGCATGGCGAGCAGATAGGCTGTCATGGACCAGTCGTTAATAAAGCTCGTGGTGACCCAGTAGCGCGGCATGATGGTCGCGTAGGTGCGGCCATAGGCGGATTCCGGGTGGATGCGCTTCAGATAGATGACGCTGATGATGGTATTCAGGTAAATACGGCGCAGGTCTTTATTGGAGGTGTGCAGGGTTGGCAGATGGCCACTGTACCTATCATTCCCGGGAGTAAATACTGCTGCCAACTCCTTCTTCCAATCGCTTGTGGCATCTTTGAATGCAAGAGCCGGATTGTCCTTCCAGGCACCGTATTGTCTGATGACCTGTTCTTTTGACTCGCCTATGGCAACAAGAAAATGGATTGTCTTTGATTTCCCCGGCTTGAGACGGAAAGAAAAATCCAGCCACGAACGGTCAATAGCGTCAGGTCGCGGTACGGTGGCTTGCAAAGAAAAGGCAGGGCTTGTGCGGGAACGGTAAAGAATGCCACCAGTGTCGTCGAGCTGAACCTTCTCATTCTCAACAAGCGATTCCCGAGGTGGCTCACCTTCCCACGGAGTCACGGAAATTGAAGGGCCTTCTTTCGGAGAATAAGGTGTCTTCCAACCGTTCTTCGAATAAATGACTCCGCCACCTGTCTGGATCCGCACCGATACAGGTTTTGCTTTTTTAGTTCGATTCTTGAATTTAATCGCAATCGTAGATGATTGGGACATAACTCCCATGCAGGTGACCGTAGAGATACGGAGGCCATCGAAAGATATTTTTCGATCGATGCGGTCGGGTCGCCATTTGTATTCAATTGGGATCCCAAGCGTATGAACACACTTATTGTTGACCGTAAGGATGCCTAGCTGAGTGTCTCCCTGAGAGAATGGTGGAAAAGTCAGATGCTGGAGACCCATAACATCGGTGGCGCATTGCACTGATCCGAGAAAGTTTGTCAACCCGGGAGGGTTGAACAGTTCGCTCGGCCTGGCACTCATTGCAGTCGACACGAAATCTCTGAGTTTTATGGAGCGACGGGTCGCCTTAGCTTTTTTCATTCAGAAACACAGGGTGAGTCGGGTTAAATGATGGGGAGAATGTACTCGTTAGATTTACCGGATTCTTGGAATTATTCCAGGTTGCTCTTGACGGCTTCACTCTCGTTGGGCGAAGGATTTGGGTTAGAGTAGCAATTTTTAGCCGGGGGCCTCCAATCCTCCTCCCCAGTAGAAATCTAATACCTCCCGCGGAGACTTTCATGAGCGTAAGATTAGAGTTCGATTAGATCTCATTCCGCTTGCCACTGATCGTGTCAGGACGTACAATGAGAAGCAACTCAACTCTTCCGCTGAAAGTACCTCCCCGCTCGGGACTAAACCAAGACTGAATCCATATTAGAAACGATTGTGCGGCTGCCGGATAGAGCTGAGCTTTGAATCCGGGCGAAAACCTTTACATGTTCATAACTTGGCGACTAACCATCATCGTGCTCTAGAGGTCAACAATCATGGATCACTCGAATAGTAAACTTATCTCCGAGTTTTACCAGGCATTCGCCGAGCGCGACGCAGAAACTATGGGGGCGTTCTACGATGACCACGCGATCTTCAGTGATGCCGTGTTCCCGAACCTCGTAGGTGAACGCATCCGCCTGATGTGGAAGATGTTATGTGAACGCGGTCAGGATCTTACGATCGTTGCGTCCAACATACGCGCAGATGATACGTCTGGACAAGCTCATTGGGAGGCAACGTATACGTTCTCCAGGACAGGCAGATTGGTCAACAATAGTATCGACTCCAGATTCGAGTTCCGGAATGGAAAAATCATCAAACAAACGGATTCATTCGACTTTGCTGCCTGGTCACGGCAAGCCCTTGGATTCACCGGATGGATTCTCGGTCGTACATCATTTCTGAAATCGAAGGTTCAAAATCAGGCTGCCTTGAATCTTGCGCAGTATGAAATCGAACAGCAATGACAACTTCGCGTGCAACCGTAGAAGCTACCCTTTGACCGCCAACCTGGAAAAAAAACGGCGCCACACTAAAAGCGTGGCGCCGTTTGTTACATTTGAAGTTGTTGTCGACTAGCGAGGCCGGTTCCGACCACGACCACCGGATCGTCCACCTGAATTCGTCCTCTGAGTTTTCGCCCAGGCTCTACCCGTTCCGCTTCCTCTTCCATTCCCACCACCTGTGCGAGAACGTCCACCTGACGAACTGGAGCTCGAGGTCGCTGAAGCACGTCCCGAACCGGAATCTGCCGAACTTGATCGAGAAGATGATCGTGTATCTCCACTTCGTGGCGCACTACCGCGCGTCGAGCCACCAGGCCCTCGAGAATCACCTCGATAGGATCGCGACTTGCCACCACCTGGTCGACTTGAAGTGCCACTTGATTTGGCACGAGAACTTCCGCCATTCGATCGGGAATACGTTCCGCCAGAAGATGTTGATTCACTACCGGATTCTGATCGCTGATCACTGCCGCTTCGATGAGCTCCGTTCGAACCACGTTTGGGTCGACCGCTGCCGGAAGACGTTGACCGACTCCGACCATACGGCTTCTTGTTTCCGTTGCGTTTCGACTTGGCGCCACCGTAATTACCTCCGCCAGAATGTCCTTTCTGCGAATCGTAAGACTCCGTTGCCGATTGATCTACTTCAAATCCGTCGTAGACTCGTCGTTCCAGTTTCTGTCCTGTATGGCGCTCTATGTCGCGCAGATATCTGACCTCTTCTTTGGCCACAAACGTTATCGCTTCGCCGGTAGTTTCTGCACGCCCGGTTCGACCAATTCTATGAATGTAGTCTTCCGCCTGTGCTGGTGTGTCAAAGTTGATGACGTGTGAGATACTATCAACATCAATCCCACGAGCAGCGATGTCGGTTGCAACGAGGATTTGAAACGTTCCGTTTCTAAATCCACGCAGTGCTTTTTGACGCTGTGCCTGCGATCGATTTGAATGCATGACCGTGGCAGAGAATCCCTCCTGACCCAGTCGCTTCACAATTCGGTCTGCGCGGTGTTTCGTCCTCGAAAAGACAATTACATTCTGTGCCGGTTCGTTCTCCAAAACGTGGCTTAGCAGTTCCATCTTGGAACTTGACTTAACCATACACACTTTCTGTATTACCGTCTCGGCTGGATTTGTAACCTTACCGATCTGAATAAATGCCGGATTTTTTTGGATGCTCTTTGTTAGCGCCTGAATCTCTTTCGGCATCGTAGCCGAAAACAAAACGGTTTGCCTATCATCGGGAGTATCACTAACGATCTTTCTGATATCGTTGATGAAACCCATGTCGAGCATGCGGTCCGCTTCGTCAAGGACGAGCATTTCCACAAAGGACAGATCGATGTTACGACGCTGGATGTGATCCAGCAATCGTCCGGGCGTAGCTACAATAATATCAACACCGCGGCGTAGTTTTTGGATCTGCGGCCCCATGCCTACTCCACCGTATACAGCAACACTCTGAAAGCGAGTGTAGGCGCCATATGTTCGAATAGCAGCTTCTACCTGCAAAGCCAACTCGCGTGTCGGTGTTACCACCAATGCGCGGACTTTTCTGCCCTTACCCGGTCGCTCCGCTTCAGATAATCGTTGTAACATCGGAAGGACAAAGGCTGCAGTCTTTCCTGTGCCCGTTTGCGCGCAACCAATAAGGTCGCGTCCCGATCGGGCGATCGGTATAGCTTCTGTTTGAATTGGCGTCGGTGAGGTATAACCTGCCGAAACGACACCTTTGAGAGTTTCCCCGGAAAGTCCGAGTTCTTTAAACGTTGTCATATAGATATATTTTGCGTCTGCCATACCAGTACGGCAGAACGTAATTGTAGTAAGAAATGCTGTCTAGTATCTGAGGAGAGGCAGGAAGCGCGGATAGTCGACACATTTCGGTCGACAGTATGCTTCGTACATCGGCATGGTCAGTGCGGACTAGTGGAATACGATACGCTGTGGTTCGTATTCAGGACCTTGCCAAACAAATCCGGAGAGCGGTTATGGGTCCGCTACCGAGACTCTTTGGAAACGGGAACGGCGTGTTGAGCTCTCTTATACTCCCGGCTGGCTTTAGTTGCTATATATATTGCCGTTTCAGTGAAGCCTCGAAGAATACGGCTAGATCAATTCGAGAGCTTTAACTCACACAATAGATTAGCAAACCAATACAATCGTGTTATTCTACTACGTGAGACCACAAATGAAGCAGCCCATCGCCGGTTACCACAAAGATGAAGAACAGCATTGGGTTGCGGAGCTATCTTGCGGCCATTTCCAACATGTCCGTCACGACCCCCCATGGTTCAACAGACTCTGGGTCACTACCGTCGAAGGTAGAAACTCCATGATAGGGTTCGAGCTGAATTGCAAAAAGTGTGACGAGAAGTTGCCCAAAGATATTGACACATCCATCGAGGTCAAGTAATGCAATCCACCATTATTCTTAACTGCCCGTTTAATGATGCAGCTTACCTGCAGTACCTAAGTGTAACAATCTGCGCAGTCGTCCTTCTCGCTACATCGTCTTGCAAATCAACAAATGTGCCGGCTAATACTGGGGCTGCTGCAACTGAAACAATCCGAATCCTCGCCTACAATATTCACCATGGCGAAGGCATGGACGAAGTTATCGACCTGAAGAGAATCGCCAGCCTGATCCTTGAATATGATCCTGACATTGTTGCACTGCAGGAAGTCGACAGTGTCGTTGCTCGAACCAATCGCGTCGACCAGGCGAAAGAGTTAGGGAGACTAACAAATATGGAACCGGTGTTTGGGCGGTTTATGGAGTACCAGGGCGGAGCGTACGGAATGGCAATGCTCTCGAAGTGGCCAATTGTCGAATCTCACAATTATCGCCTGCCTGATGGAGACGAACCAAGATCTTCAGTAACGATTACTGTCAAGTCTCCGCTATCTGGAAAAACAATTCGTATTTCGGACATTCATTTCTACCGCACCGAAGAGGAACGGCTATCTCAGGCGATAGAGCTCGAAAAGCACCTGACACCTTTTGATATACCGACTGTTCTGGCAGGAGATTTCAACTCACTTCCTGGTTCACGAGTGATGACCCACCTGGAACGAAACTGGCAAATTGTAAACAAGGTTGGAAATAGCAAAACATTTCCTTCTGACGGACCCGAGCGCGAAATCGATTATTTCTTGCTACGACCCGAAACTGCCTTTGAAGTGGTCAGCCATACTGTCCTTTCAGAACCAGTAGCTTCGGACCACAGCCCAATACTGATTGATCTCGCTATTAGGTTTTAGATTCGGCGCTTAATGAATTTCCTGGACGATCGTAGCCAGATTTTAGTCCCTGCGTAAACTGCATTGCATTTGCCCGGATGACTGGACTTGAGTTAATTATTATTCTATCATTTACTTAACCACGGAACCGCAAATAGCATTATCGTCTCATGTGCAGAAATATTCGGACCCTACATAATTTCGAACCCCCGGCTACGGACGCAGAAATTCATGACGCGGCCCTTCAATTCGTCCGCAAGATAGCTGGATCATCAAAGCCATCTAAAGCAAATGAGGAGGCTTATGACATTGCCGTCGCCGACATCTCAAAAGTGCTGAGGACTTTTCTAGGCTCTCTCGTAACGTCGGCACCTCCGAAAGATCGCGAAGTCGAAGCTGCCAAAGCACGCGCCCGCTCTGCGAAACGGTTTGGCACTGCCGCCAATTAACCGCGTTAAATTAAAATCGTGACTACATTGTGGCGATCGTCCGCGATACACAGTAGCTAAGGGAAAACCCGTACAGATGATTGCCTATCTTCCAAGTATCGAGCTGAGATTTTCTTGTTTGCCTGGACTATTGTTGATTCCAGTACTTCTGTCTGGTTGCGCTGACGACCGTTCGGCTGCTGTCGGCACCGAAGCAGGTCTTGATACAATGTCCGTAACAACTGAAATCACTGATGCCGTGTGGCGATTTCATGCGGCGGATACTACCCGTGATGCCTCAGCCGTTATCAATCTTCTCTGGCCCGAGTTTACTATGCTGGCAGATGGAAACCGACTTGACTATGAATCTGTGGCAAGTGGCTCCGAAGAGTTTTTGTCGTCTCTCGAAACGTTTCATACAGTCTGGACCGATTTATCTGTCGTACCGCTGACATCGGAGACTGCTGTCTCTTCTTTTCATTTTCGAGATTCGATTGTAACTAAGAAAGGAGATCTTATTCAATCTCAAGGGCCGACTACATTTGTCTGGCAAAAGCGTAACGAAGAATGGCGTTTGATCTTTGCAGATGCCGACCACTACCCACTTCAAGAGAAGTAGGCTGAATCTCACACTCGTTCTTCTCTAGTATTTGCCAGGTAGCCAAATAATGTATGACTGAATTTAAACGGCGACTTCACAATGGCGCTCTCCTGGTTGCACCGATGATAACGATGGCGTCGCCTGTCGTCACAGAGCTACTATCCGGTTCAGGGTACGATTGGTTTTTCATTGACTCTGAACATGGAACGTTCTCGACAGAAGACATCCAAAATGTCGTTAGAGGCGCGGGCGATACACCTTGCCTGGTTAGATTAGCGTCATCGGATTCCTTAAGTGTTAAGAAGGCTCTCGATGTCGGTGCCGCTGGAATCATTGCTCCAATGGTAAATTCGGTAGAGACCGCCAAAGAGATAGTCAGTGCCGCAAAATATTCTCCAGAAGGAACGCGAGGGGTTGGACTCGGTCGAGCCCAGCGCTACGGCTTCGGGTTCAACGAATACCTCGAGACCTCTAACGACAATGTTATTGTCATATTGCAGGCGGAACATATCGACGCAGTAGACAACATTGACTCGATTGCTAAGGTGACTGGAGTTGACGGCGTTCTTCTCGGCCCATACGACTTGTCGGCGAGCATGGGTCTTATTGGCCAAATTGATCACCCATCCGTCCAGAATGCTATTGCCCGTGTCGAGGCGTCATGCAAAGCCAACAACAAATCCCTTGGTATTTTTGGAGTCTCCGCAGATGCTGTCCGCCCATTCATTGAACGAGGCTTCAATCTCATTGTCGCCGGTGTTGATACCGTTATGCTAGGACACGAAGCTGCGCGCATGGTGAAGGAGATACAGAGCTTTCCTCGCCCAACGTGAATTTGCGTGAACGAAAGGCGAACCTGATACTGGATCTCAGGCCCGATACTGGGTAAATTCAATTGACCGTTACGCGCAGGAACCTGGATCGAATCAGTCTGCGTCTCTGTAGCTCGTTTGACATTCTTTAATCGTACAATAATCTAAAAACCCAGCTGCAATAGCACCTCGTTATCTCCTGCAAAACAAGACAACTTTCAAACTATGCCAACTCCAGCCCGGCAAGCACTACGACAATTGATAGCAGGAAACGCACGATTCGTAGCAAACGAATCCGTGCACGAATCACTTAACTCAGAAGCGAAACGAGAAGAGTTGACGAGGGGCCAGGAGCCCATGGCAGTAATCCTGGGATGCTCGGACTCGCGAGTTCCTGCCGAACTTGTATTCGATCAAACCCTGGGCGACTTATTCGTAATCAGGGTAGCAGGCAATGTTGCGGCGGAGTGTGAGCTAGGCAGTGTTGAATTTGCTGCAACGAAGCTTGGCACTCGACTTGTAGTCGTCCTCGGTCACACGTCATGCGGTGCCATTCTAGCTACCCTCGATGAAATCCGGAATCCGTCGCCAGTTTTGTCGCCGAATCTTGCGGCGATAGTAGATCGAGTCCGGCCTTCCATAGATACATCTCCCGAGGCCATGGCCAATCTTTCCGACACGATTTCACAGGCTACAAAAAATAACGTCATGTCTACGGTAAAAGACCTGTATCAGGAGTCGGAGGTACTCAGATCACTTATTGATTCGGATAACCTCCTGATCGTTGGTGCAGAATATTCGCTTTCGACTGGAGTGGTTACGTTTTTTGACGACTAGACCAGAGCGCTTGAGTGAAATGCAACTATTCTAGCATCTTCCCGTAGTCGGGTATTTCGTTTACGGATGTTCAGTAATGTATCTCATTCACTCGCTACTCCCCGCTCTACTCTTCGGACTGGCCATCACCAACCCGTTCAATTGCCAGCGAAATGATGTAAGCGGTACATCCGCCGTGCAGAGAACTGTGGAGAAGAATGTACTCACTTCATCGGACCTCCCACCCATTCGCATCAAGGTCGCTGATAAATTTGATTACGTCGGTAAATTTGACTTTACGTTACGAGACATCGCGTATGGTGAGCGCCATGTATTCGTCGATGCGGATGATAAACACATCAAACGACTTTTCATTTTCCAGTTCGAGGGTTTTCTACCCGACAACGATCACACGTACAATTACAATTTCTCCAACGCAGAAACGATTGGAGATTTTAAGTATCGACAAAATACGTGGGCCTACAGCAATCAAGATTCCGCTGAAAGCAATCCGGGTGGCGAAGGTACTCTGACCGCCGAGTTTCTAAGAAATAGGGGATATCAACTCGAGGACGAGCTAATGATGTCCCGGTTCGTAATGGTACCAGATGATGCTCGCCGGCATGAAATGATTTTGTTCTATCTCGAAAATGCATCCAATACAGGTTTAAGCATCGATCAGTTTTACGATGCGAACGACGAACCTACGCCGGAATGGGTTGCTATTTCTGAAGACCTGACGGCCCGTTCCAGGCAGGCGTTCTCGATCGAGGACTGAGAGTATCACTCCTCTGCATCTCGGGCTACATCTAACTCACATCACCACAAATTCCAGAATCGATTTGGTATTCCCCAATGCATGCTCGTGTCACAAGGTTGTAGATCTGGTTCAATTTCACTTTCTTACAGGCTAGCGAACCGCCCGCTACACTGCCCTGCTTCCGATTCTGAATGGGATAAGTGTATTGTGCCGGGATAAATAGTACTTCCATCAACTTCCAGTAAGCTGTATGCCTGTACTCGATTCGACACAACGCTTAAAGAAAGAACTTGGTCTGTTTGACGTGTTCTCGATAAGCACGGGCGCCATGTTCAGTTCCGGTTTCTTTCTCCTTCCTGGCCTGGCAGCTGCCAAGGCAGGACCGTCCGTCGTGCTCGCCTATTTGATCGCCGGTATCCTCATCCTCCCGGCCATGTTCAGCAAGGCGGAACTAAGCACAGCGCTTCCGCGAGCCGGGGGAACATACTTCTTTCTCGATCGAAGTCTCGGACCTATGGTTGGTACGATAGGCGGACTCGGGACCTACCTCGCGCTTACTCTGAAAACCGCCTTCGCGCTAATTGGCATCGGTGCTTATGCCGCGTTTTTTATCGACCTCCCCATCAAAACCGTCGCCATCACGTTGACAGTAGTGTTTATGATGATAAACATTTTTGGGGCAAAGGAGACGACGGCACTCCAACGAATTCTGGTCATTATTCTTCTCTCTGTTCTTGCATTTTTTATTGCGCAGGGACTCGTTTTCCTTGCTACTGAACAACCGGTGGCGGAAACGACTCGGCAATTCAAACCGTTCCTGCCATTCGGATTCGAAGGTTTGCTGTCTACCGTAGGGTTTGTATTTGTCTCTTATGCCGGGTTGACAAAGGTTGCAAGTGTCGCAGAAGAAGTCAAAAATCCGGACAGGAACATTCCTCTTGGGATGATGCTATCCCTTGGATTGACCTCGCTGGTCTATGTCGCAGGAGTATTCATCATGGTCGCTGTATTGGACGCAACCAGTCTGCGATCGGATTTAACTCCGGTCGCCACGGCAGCTGATGCATTCTTCCATTGGCTACCTTCACCCGGTGGCCTGATCCTCATCGTTGCTGCTGCACTCGCGGCATTCGCGTCCACCGGAAACGCAGGCCTCATGGCAGCATCCCGATACCCGTTTGCAATGGCCCGCGATCGGTTGCTTCCGGAGAAATTTGCGTCCCTTGGTCGATTTAAAACGCCCGTGACCGCCATTGTCGCGACCGGTGGTCTGATGATATTCTTCATCGTCGTACTCGACGAGGAAGGAATTGCTAAACTTGCGAGTGCGTTTCAGCTTTTCATTTTCATGCTAGTCAATCTCGCTGTCATTGTCATGCGAGAAAGTCGCATTCCGTCGTACGACCCTGGTTACAAGTCACCTCTCTATCCGTGGATGCAAGTATTTGGCATCATCACGTCTATCCTTCTGATCGCCTACATGGGTTGGGTAGCCATTCTATTCACGATCGGTATTATCGTCATCTGCCTGATATGGTACAGGCACTACGTTCGCCCACGTGTCGAAAGACATGGCGCTATTTATCACTGGTTCCATCGGTTGGGTCGCAATCAGGACGTCAGTCTCGATCCAGAATTTCGTGGCATCATGAAAGAGAAAGGTCTTCGATCTGAAGACCCCTTCGATGAAATTGTCTCACGCAGTTTTGTCATAGATATTGACGAGCCGTTACTCTTCAATGAATTGACTCGCCTTGCGGCTGAGCAGTTTGAAAAACGCCTTCCAAAATCTGCAGCTGAAATCGAAGAGATCTTTCTTCAAGGAACACTCACAGGAGCGACACCGGTTGCCGGAGAAGTTGCTATCCCCCACTTCAGAACGGATGTAATCGATAATGCTGAAATGGTGTTGGTACGATCGTCACATCCTATTTCATTCCCGTCCGTCGATCCCCTGACAGGAGATACCGATCCAGTCCGTGAGGTGCGAGCTATTTTCTACCTGGTAAGTCCGGAAAAAAACCCCGGACAACATCTTCGCATTCTTGCCCAGATCGCGGGACGCGTAGACGAACCGTCTTTCAAGTCTGCGTGGGAAACTGCAAAGGATGCGCAGCACCTTCGTGAAATACTTCAACGTGACGATCACTTCTTGACGCTAAGGGTCCAGCGAGGGCAACGCGCCTACAGACTGAAGGGCATCGCCGTCAGAGATCTCCAATTCCCGCCCGGGTGCCTCGTTACTCGAATCAGGCGCGAACACATAACAATAATTCCACGGGGCAATACCATCGTTTATGAAGGCGACCGCCTTTCTATAATCGGGGAACCGGAAAGCTTGAATATTCTCAATGAGAAATATGGAGGTGCCATTTAGAGGTTTTAGTTCAGCAGCGAGAGCCACCGACTCCACGCAGACGACATCGCTACAGCGTTCGAAGATTCCTCGTCTTCCGTCAACCCGCGTTTGAGAAATGCGTGCCCGGCACCTTCGTAAATCTCTACCTCGTATGTGTTGCCAGCTTGATCCATCAAAGCGCGCGTTTGGGGAATTCCTGAATTGATCCGGGCATCATCTCCACCGTAGAATCCATAGACGGGAGCGTCAATACGTGCGATCGCTGCAGGATCATCCGGTGCAGATCCGTAGAATACGAACGACCCTTCCAGACCTCTTCGATTTGTAGCAAAACGGAACGTCTGTGAACCACCCCAGCAAAATCCGGCGACAAAAAGTTTGTCGGATGTTGATGACAATCCGATAATGTAGTCAGCGACTGCGCTCAGGTCCGCCGTAATTTGATCTGGATCCAATGCGTACAGCGCGTCCCTCGCAGCGTCCGAGTCGGGAAAGTCAGACGTCGAACCTCCCTCGGGTCCCATTTGCGAAAGCAGGTCTGGTGCGATAGCGACGTATCCCTCTTCGGCAAGCCGGTCGGCAACACTGCGTACCCAGTCGCTCAATCCCCTGTTCTCATGAATCACAATGACGGCACTGGTAGGCTCGTCCGACTCCGGGTAAGCAACGAAAGCCCTTACCTCGCGCTCTCCCTGAGGAATAGTTACCCACTCATGGTGACGTGGAGAGTTCTCGAGGCGCTGCATGGCGGCATCTTGAGCGAATGCCCCAAAAAACGGCCCGAGAGCAAAGACGACAGCCAGAGATATCATTTTCATAGAGATAACAGCTGCAGTTGTTGAACGATAGTATGCCATAGTCCGTAAAACACTTGGATAACGGTGCGATCAGGTTTCATTTCTACTGAAATGACAGTCTACGTCTCTGTTCCCGTTGGTGCAATACGTCCCAACCCCGGGACGGCACCGACATTCCGAAAGAGAACTATTTACTGCGGCACCACACGCCTGCGTTACAAGATCTGCTAGCAGCGACGTTAACCCACTCTCCTTGAACGGGACGCCGACACGTGAGAATCTAAAACCTTTCGACTCAGCCATATGGCGAAAATCAATATCTAACTCGACAAGTGTCTCGGACTGCTCGTGAGCGAAACTAATCGGTACAACCACGAGCGTATCACCGACTAACTGATCGATCAAATCAGTATTATCGGGAGGTGTCCAGGCGATGCCCCGATTCGAGTGGTTCTGATATCCGATAACAAATCGCGGCCCGCCCAGGGCACTTGCAATTCTCGAACACTGTTCCTCGACATAGCCATCATATCTGCTACCCATCTCCAGATATTTCAGCGGAGTTCCATGTGCCGAGAAATACAGAATAGTCTCGTGATCAAACAAATCAATTTCATGTTCGTCAACATGACGCAGAATATTGGCCACGTGAAGCGCCGTGAAACCAGGGTGAGCGTGCCAGCCACTGATTTCATCTACATGGCATTCCCATTCCGCGGAAGTCATCCAATCTCGAACGGTATCCAATGCAGCAATGGTCGTCGAATGACCGCAGAACGGATATACCGGTAATGCCACCAGGCCGTCTACCCCGGTCGTGCGCGCCAACTTCAGCGCATCACCTATCGAGGGTTCAGTGAACTGCATTCCAACAAACGTCGAAGCGTGCAAGCCTCTACGATGCAGTTCATGCTCGAGGAGCCGAGACTGGAGCTCAGCCTGCGCGGCAAGAGGTGAACCACCTATTTTTTGGTAGTCTTCTATTAGTCTGGGAGCCCTTTCCCGTGCCAGTGCCTTACTGCGTGCAATTCTCGCCTCTTCGGTCGGAAAGCGTTCTAACGGTGCATTGGTATAGAATATTTTCTCGAGGAACGGCAGAACGGCATGTTCATGTGCTACCTCGGGCTCTCCAAAATTGAGCAGCAAAACTCCCAGATGGTTTTGAGATTCTTTCGCCATTGCTATTGCAGACCGCTCGCGTGTAAGCTGTTAAAAGATCGTGCGAATGCCTCGATCGTTGCTTGTACTTCATCCGGACCGTGAGCAGTCGACACAAAACAACTTTCAAATTGAGAGGGCGGCAGGAGGACACCGTGATCTAGCAGTGAGCGGAAAAAGCGACCAAACGTTTCAGTGTCGGACTGCGACGCAGTTGCAAAATCATATACTGGATCTTGCGTAAAGAACGTGCAGAACATTGTGCCGACTGAAGATTGCTGGATCGCTATTCCCTCATCGTCAGCGGCATCACCGATGCCGGTTACAAGAGCGTTTGTAGTCTCCAGTAATTTTTCCCACGTATCATCTGCTTCGAGAGCACTCAGTGTTGCTATCCCGGCCGACATTGCGAGCGGATTTCCCGACAACGTACCAGCCTGGTACACTGGTCCCGCCGGAGCGACCATCTCCATGATATCTTTTCTCCCGCCATACGCACCGACAGGCAACCCTCCGCCTATCACTTTCCCGAGGGCAGTCAGATCAGGTTTAACATCGTAGAGTGCCTGGGCGCCGCCACGGTGCACTCTGAAGCCTGTCATCACTTCGTCGAAAATGAGCAGTACACCGTGTTCTTTTGACAGCGCTCTGAGTCCTTGCAAATAACCGGGTCGAGGTAAGACTGTACCCATGTTGCCCGCGACGGGCTCCACAATAATCGCCGCGATGTTGCTGCCATCCGAATCCAGTATTTGTTGAATTGCATCAAGATCATTGTATGGTGCTACAATGGTATTTGACACCGTAGCCTGCGGGACTCCAGGAGAATCAGGAAGCATCAATGTGGCGACTCCCGATCCCGCCTGCACAAGGAGCATATCAGCATGCCCGTGGTAGTTTCCGGCGAACTTAACGATCTTGTCTCGACCAGTGAACGCACGTGCGAGGCGCAGCACACTCATCGTGGCTTCAGTTCCGGAATTGACGAATCTGATGAGTTCGATTGACGGCATAAACCGTTTCACTAATCGCGCCAGCTCGAGCTCAAGTGGGCTGGTCGCACCAAAGCTCGTGCCACGCGCAGCCGCTGCAACTATCGACGCCAACACTTCCTCACGCGCATGGCCCAGGATCAACGGTCCGAACGACAGGATGTAATCGATATATGCATTACCGTCGACATCATAAATCCACGAGCCCTTGCCGCGGTCGATGAACAAAGGCTGGCCGCCAACAGACTTAAACGCGCGTGCCGGAGAATCGACACCACCCGGTAATAACTCAAGAGCTTCTCTATAGAGTTCAACGGATCGCTCAACAGACCTGGTTTTTTCGGAGATTCTCTCTGCCATACTATTGGGTTAAATACTGTAAAACATTTTGCGCAACACGCCGGCCATCTTCTATGCAGTCCGGAATACCAACACCGCGATACGATGAACCGGCAAGAAATAGACCCGGGTGCATCCCCGTAAGGCTGTCCAGTCGATCAAGCCGTGCAAGATGGCCTACCGTGTACTTCGGCATAGAATCCATCCACCGGGTCACGTCTGTAAATTCAGGTTCGGCTGCAATCGAAAGGGTATTCAACAACTCATGCCGCGCTACCTGCACAACCTCATCGTCAGTCATTCGAAAGACCGGCTCATCGCGATGACGTCCTATGAATATTCGAATCAGCACTCTGTTCGCCGGGGCCCGGCCGGGAAGTTTTGTTGAGCTCCACGTACATGCACGAACATCATGACCCTCGCTGCGCGGTACAAGATACCCATATCCATCAAGTGGTGCGGGTACATCGCTTTTTTGGTAGGCAAGCGTTACAACCATAGTTGATCCATATTCAAACTCTTGCAACTCAGCGGATATCGTACTGTCAAGTCCCTCAAGCATTATACTTGACTCCGATGCAGGTGTCGTTATTATCACGGAGTCAGCATCTACTCCTTTTTCCCTCGTGCGGATTTCATATCCTGTTTCCGCCTTATCGATCCGTTCGACCATAGCACCCGTCGACACTATCGAACCCAATGCGCGCTCCAGTTCGTCCGTTAGAGTAGCCATCCCGTTAGCAAGGCTCACAAATGCACCGATTTCCTTCGCCGAACTACTCGACGACTTTCGACGCTCGGAAATCAGACCTCTGATTAAACTCCCGTGTTCATGTTCCAATCGATGGAAGTGAGGAAATGTCGCGCCAACACTGAGCGACTTCGCATCTCCACCGTAGATGCCACCGAGCAACGGTCCGACAAGATTGTCAAACAACTCTTTTCCCAGCCTCCTTTCGATAAAAGTACCAAGTTCTTCGTCGTCATCTGTTGACCGCCTGCGGATAAATGGTTCGCGCAGCATGCGCAGCTTTCCGCTCCATGACAGTAACGGCGTTTTCAGGATCGATGACACTCGTGTCGGTATTAATCCACTCAGTCCATCCGGGAGCGGAATCAATTCCTCGCCGCGCCTGATGAAACTACGTCTGTGCTCAGGATTTGTCGAGATGACGTCGTCGATAATCCCAAGGTCGCGACAAAGCTGAAGACCAGCCGGTTTGGCCGACAGGAATATATCGGGCCCCCGATCGAGGATATATCCAGAACGCTCATCTGTAACAATCTTGCCACCAGTCGTCGACTGTTTTTCAAACAGCGATATTTGAACGTCTGAGTGCGACTCACGAGCATACTTTCTCAGATAGAAAGCAGCACTCAATCCCGATATTCCACCTCCGACGATGACGACGTGCGGCATAGACCGTTGCTCTGACATTTCGATCGCGTCGTTCACTGAGATGTCTGTTCGTGAACATAGTCAACCATCCGTCGCACGTTGTCCACGGGAGTCTCGGGGAGGATGCCATGGCCAAGGTTGAATATGTGCCCCGACCGGCCTTTGGCTTGCATCAGAACGACATCGATCCTCTCTTTCAGAACTTCCCACGGAGCAAACAACGATACCGGGTCCAGATTACCCATAATCGGTCGCTCGAAGCCAATTCGCGCCCAGACCTCATCCAACGGAAGCCGGAAGTCGACACCAACAACGTCGCCGCCAGCGTCTGCTACCGATTCGATGTGCGAGAGCGTCCCTGTACTGAAATTAATTACCGGCACATCTGTTTTCTGCGCTGCAACAATCAACTTCGTCGTGTACGGCTTGACGAATCGCTCATAGTCGTCTTTCCCAACGGCCCCTGCCCACGAATCAAATATCTGCACTGTGTCGGCACCTGCAGCGACCTGAAGGGCCAAATATTCTGACAGGACAGCTACCAGTTTTTCCATCAGAATCTTCCAGGTCGACGGATCACTGTACATCAGTGTCTTCGTTTTGGCATAGCTCTTTGATCCGCCTCCTTCTATCGCGTAACTGGCCAACGTGAATGGCGCTCCACAAAAACCAATCAGTGGGACGCTACGATTAGCCAGCTCTTTCTTAACGAGCCGTATCGCCTGCAGCGTTCCTGTCATCGTTTCTTCAGTAGAATCGGTCCTCAAACCTGCGATGTCGGAGACTGATCGCAGAGGATTTCCCAGGCGGGGCCCAACACCTTTAATGAAGTCGAGCTCAAGTCCCATCCCCATCAGCGGTGGAAGTATGTCTGAAAAGATTATGGCAGCATCAAGATCAAAAGCATTTATTGGCTGCATCGTTACTTCGCATGCAAGCTCAGGCGTATTGATGACATCGAGCATGCTGTGTTTCGCTCGTATTGCCCGGTACTCAGGCATGTATCGTCCTGCCTGACGCATTAGCCATACTGGCGTTGCATCTACAGCCTTACCCTGACACGCGTCGAGAAACCGTTGGGGTCTGCTACTCATTGATCTCTCCTTCGCTCACATTGTTCAAACTGGATGTCCCCCGGCATTTTGCCAGACGGCTTTTCCTACGAAGAAGGGGCCCATTCGGTCGAGGTATTGAGACGTCTGCCTGGTTTTTCTCATATGTTGGACTACCGCCGACAGCGGATGAAGATCTTTTCCAACCAGAGCGATGATAAAGTCATTGTCATATTTGTCAAGTCCGTGACATGCCAACCTGACGTCGTGTGCATAGTCTGATCGACCGTACGCGATACCAATACCACCATGCTCCATCAAAACGGCTCGCTGCTCCTTCGCGGCAAGCTGTTCGAATTTGCCACTGCGTCGTAGTGGATACCAGACGGCCCAGGGCCAGTCCGGATTACAGACATGCCTGACCGGTCGTTTCAGCAATACATCTTCCAGGTCTTGTTCATACCCGATGGCGTACGACCGTCCCGTAAGTATTTCGTCTGGTCTCGCAATGAAGTCATTAAACGGAGGTTGGCACAGCACCGGGCGGACAGAATCCGTGAAGTGGGACGGGTCAGCGTCAAAAGTAAGTAGCCCGACACCATAAGGATCAGCGAGATTTTCATAGAGCACTCCTGCCAGCCCTGATTCTTTCAGTGCGGAAACAACGGACGGTATATCCTTGCAACCGGTAAACACGTGGAGCTGCATGAACATTCGCCGAT
>CBDUKH010000036.1:0-29480 GCA_965367755.1 uncultured Rhodothermales bacterium | reverse complement strand
ATCTCGCATCATCTGCCATGATGCCCGATCTACGCGTGCTACAAGACGCTATCACGCCTGAAGTGTATTTCCCCGCCGCCGCCGTCGCCGCCTGTATCATCCTTTTCGGGTTCATATTAGTCTACATTTTGAGAGCCGGCTCTGCTGTGAGACAACGGACGCCGGCGACTTCGCCTGAGAAGTTTTCCAAATTCTTCAATCAATCTGATGTGGGCATCGGCGTAATCGACGCCAAGGGATTTTTCGTACTAAGTAATCAGTCGCTCCAGGACCTGACAGGCTATACCGCAACTCAACTGTCGACGATCGGCTTCAGGTCATTGTTTGCAGATCGAGATGACTACGTCGAGCCGTCGAAAGTTGCGGGAATGCTGGATCAATTCGGTGAGTCTCATCAGGTTTTTCTACGACACCGAAGCGGAGACCTCGTACGCATTCGATTTCTCGTACTCCCGGCACCTTCGACCATACACGAGGATGCAGAAGTACTCCTGATAGAAGCAGCATCACATGAAGGCGGCGGAGCAGACGACAAACCCGAAAAATCTGACTCTCTCGAACTGGCACGAGACACATTCTTCGCAAGCCTCAACCATGAACTGAAAACTCCCCTTACGGTTATTCTCGGTAACGCTTCTCTGCTGGCGGAAGAACAACGCTATAGCCCGGAGCTCGTCGATGCAATTATAACCAGTGGGAAGCGACTTCTGAACGAATTGGATGGCCTGCTTCTGCTCTCGCAAACAGGCTCAAGCGTCGATCAATCGAACTCGTGCTGGACGGACTTGAAATCTGTCGTTCTAGGAGTTGTCAGCGATTACCAACGTCAAATAAAATCGCTGAACCTGACGGTAGATGTTACGGCAGTTGAAGATGTTCAGGCTAATATCGATCATATCGCGTTTCATCGTCTAATTAGCCTTCTGCTGGACTTCGCTATTCATCAGAATAGAGATGCGGGTCTGAAAGTAGGGCTATCAATTGTTGACGGCCAGTTCTTACTGTCTGCTCATCGAGATACTTCCGTCACCGAGCATTCTGAATACCGATCGACATCCGATGTCGGGAGAGATTCAGGTGTCGCTGTTGCCACCAAACTTGCAAGGAGTCTGGGTGGATTTGTAAAATTTGGAAGCCCTAACGAGTCATCTCTCTTCGATTTGACCTTGCCGGTAGATACAGCATCCGATCAGCACGCATCAGTGCCGGTAGGTCGCGCGGCCTGACAAGGTCCGTTGCTCGGGGACATCACGTTCAATTCTCCGTATATTGAATGGCACTGCATCAAGTAATGCCAGTATGGATCTACAGGACGTTTCCTTTATTGTCACCGACACCGAGACGACCGGTTCTCAGGCCGACAAGCATCGGATTGTGGAAATTGGCGCAGTTAAAGTGAAAGGTGGAGAGGTCGTCGACACGTATCAGCAACTCGTCCATCCGGGGGTTGCAATTCCATATCAGATCACCCGTCTGACCGGAATTACCAATTCCATGGTCTACGGGAAACCTCCGATCGAACACATCCTTGATGACTTCCTGGATTTTCTTGATGAGGGGGTCTTCGTCGCCCATAATGCTCGTTTTGATCGCAGATTTATCAATGCCGAACTTCGTAGGGCGGGCCGCAAGGCGATGCCCAATAAATCCCTCTGCACGGCTCGCCTCGCCAGACGACTTCTGGCTGGTCTTAAATCGAAAGGCCTGACCTCGCTTGCCGAATTCTACAATATCAAAATCGTCAACCGGCATCGAGCGTTTGACGATGCAGCGGCCACCGCCACAATTCTCATTCGACTGCTGGACAAAATTCGAATGCAGACGGAGTCGCCTACCCTTGCCGACGTTCTCATGCTGCAGATGAAGCCGTATCGCAGTGCACGAGCGCCGTCGCCTAACGTTGCGAGAATCAGAGACGAGGTCCTCGGAGATTTGCCACAGAGAGCCGGCGTTTACTTTATGCACGACGCAGCTGGTGAAATAATCTATATCGGCAAGGCCAAAAATCTCAAATCGCGCGTGCGGAGTTACTTCAATGCTGTTGAAGGTCACCCACCCAAAACTCGCGAACTCCTCAAGACCGTTCGCGATGTTTCGTGGCAAGAAACAGGTAACGAACTATCAGCGCTATTGACCGAGTCGAGGCTAATCAAACACCATCAACCTCGCTTCAATCGTGCCCTAAAGAAATATGGTCGGAAGCCGTTTATCAAACTTGAAACCAATTCAGACTACCCATCCGTTTCCAGTACTCGCCAACTCATTGATGACGGTGCCGAATACTACGGACCGGTACACGGCGGAAGATATGCCAGATTTCTTGTCGATATCATCAACAAAGTATATCGCCTGAGGGAATGTGATTCAGCTACACTTGCACTGGGGCGTCCATGCTTCTACCACGATATCGACAGGTGCCATGCACCATGCCTGGGTGGCATCGACCAACTTTATTCTGACGAAGTCGACCGCGTCCGTGCTTTCTTGAAAGGCGAAGACGATACTGTAGTACACCGTCTTGAATCCAAGATGGAAGCCGCCGCGGCAAAATTGCAATTTGAAGAAGCACGGCAGTACCGTGACTGGATAGTTCGACTCCGAAATCTCCATGCCAAACAGCGAATGGTTGCTGCAGACGTCATGGACCATAATGCAGCTATCGTCCTCGCGGAAGACAATTCTCCTTACATTCAGATCTTTTTCATCAGGTTCGGAAGGTTGGCAACTTCGATCTCGATCGATCCATCAACGCAAGAATTCGCCAGGGGAAAAATCGTACAACTACTCGACAGTATTTTCGTCGAAGGACAACCCAGGCCCTCCCGATATCGCAAAGAAGAAGTTGATGAAGTCAGAATTCTGACCAGCTGGCTGTTTGCAAACAGGAACGATACAAGCTCTATTCACTGGTCTGCCGGGATGCATGTCGAAGGCTTTGCCGATAAAATTATGAATGAGGTGATTCGTACGATAAATCCCGTAAGTTTAGCATCGAAAATGCATTCCAATACCTGAGGACGGGTGTAGCAATGGAACCCATCGAACTTAAACCACTTTCCCTGTCGGACATTTTCGATCAATGTTTCACGCTGTTAGCCAGGGTGTACAAACGATTGTTTAGCGTGGGAGCCATCATACTCTTTCCCACCGCTATTGTGGTCTGGATCCTCTTTCGGAATTTCTTTGCTTTCTTTGGCATTTATGGAGACTCGCTCGCTGGCGTACCGGACGCGGAAGCTATGTTAGGTTTATCCAAAGCCATCGGTGGAATGTCTGTCGGAATCCTCATCTTGCTCATCGCCGAAACGATTCTTTTTGTTAGCTACACACTAATTGTATGTGGTGAAACAGTCGGACGAAGGTACGAGACGCGTGAAGCTTTGTCCCTGGCCTTTTCCGGAAGGGGAGCGAAAGCGGTCGCACAACGATTCCTGGCTAATGCAGCCGCAAGTCTGGTCTATCTCGTGCCGTACACGCTGTTCATAGTTATCCTGGCGATAGACATTAGCCCCTTCACGGCCCTCATCTCCTTTCTGTTCATGTTTCTGGGGATCGGGCTTTTCATCTATCTGCGGGTCAGATGGGCATTTGGAGTTACCACAATCTCCTGGGAGGAGCGGGGTATTTTCGAAGCGTTTGGACGCAGCTCCGAGCTTGTAAATGGAAACGGCTGGAGGGTATTTGGAATCCTGGCTCTCTTCTCACTTATGGCAGGGTTCGCAATCAATCTGATCCTCACGCCTGTTCAGTTCTTTGTCTTGTGGGATGTGCTTGTCGCCTATATCGCAATGTTTAGCGATCTCGCCAGCAATCCCGAAAACGTAGATCCATCTGGAATTTTTACGGCGTTAAAAAACCTTGGTGCGTCGTTCGCGCTGCTTATTGGACTCTCCGTGCTGCTGACCACAACCGTTAAGTCTATTTACATCTCTACGTTATACTTCGATTTAAGAGCGCGACAGGACGAGTTCAATGCCAGCTTACCGGACATTCGATGAGTTCGGCTTCAAACGACTCCAACAATCGTATTACCATCATCCTGAACGGGACGCGGGAAACGTTGGGTCGCAGTTTGGTAGCGTCGTCAATAATTGGTCTGCTCGCAATCGGACTTATTTACTTCGCTGGTCAGATACTGCTGACCATTTTTGCTGCCGTTCCTACGCTGGTGGCTGGCGAACCTGACCCCTCGTTTTCGGCAGATGACACCCGGTGGTTCTTTGCTCAAGTGACGGATGAGCTTCGCGTAGCTATTCTGTTGTCGCAGTTTCTGTTCATGCTTGTGCCGGTTGTCGTGCTTGTCCGTCGCTGGCATACGGTAGACGTTGCTAAATACATTCGGCTACGCCCTCGGCCACTGCTGGCTTCATTCGCTGCTGTCATCGCAACATTTGGGATTATTCCGTTCGGTACCTACGTCGCTGGGGAGCTTACGAGCAGGATGGAAATTCCGAACGAACTGGCTGAGCTAACGCTTGCGCTCTTTACTGCTAACTCGTTGGGAGAGTTTGTGTTTTTATTAGTGGTCATTGCTGTGACCCCGGCCATCTGTGAGGAAGTGTTTTTCCGAGGATTCGTTCAGAGAACGTTGGAGCGAGCGTACTCGTGGCACTCCGTAATTATCGTTGGCGTTCTATTCGGGCTGTTCCACCTGCAGCCAGTCGGCTTGGTCGCAACCACCATCATGGGCATCGCCTTCGGCTATTTTTACTATCGCTCGAGAAGCCTGCTGCCATCCATGCTTGCCCACTTCGCTAACAATGCCCTCGTAGTGTCGCTCATCTATTTTGATCCGATTGTCAATGGTGTTCACATCGGTACCTCTGACGTCATCCCTTTTTCCTGGGTCCTGATCTCACTGCCATTCGGCCTCGGTGGACTCGCCCTCTTTCATTTGATGACGAGGCATACTCCAGAGGAAGTTCTCTTGCGGGTCACGGACGAAGAAAATCACCCGGATACCAAACCGTTTCCGCCTGATGACTTTCCAGGAGCAGACATCGATAATCCAGGCGCTGTTATCTGAGCCAACCACCCCCTCGAATCCATACATTTCTAAGCAGGCGACCCGGAGTTACGGTTCCATGTTGTAGTTCACTCGCCAATTCATTTATCTTCTCGAATGGCCATAGGTAATTAGTCCATTGTGTTGAATACCAAAGGTTACCGAGAATGCGATTCACCCAGAAATTAAAACGAGCTTCGGGCTTCCGATTGATGCCATCGCTGTGCTCGTTCACAATGCTCATTTGTATCTCATCGGTTTCGGTCTATGCCCAGGCGGAAGACTCTACGGCAATTCTTGAAGTGCTCGGACGCATTCAGCCCGATTTTTTTGAGATCGTGAACGCCGCCGATGACCTCGACGACTTGATCTATTACCGGGCGGAAATCGCTGCTCGAAGTGGAAATCAGGAACGTCTTCGAAATGCGCTTTCCGTTATCCAGCAGAGTGCCGACCACGACGTAAATGCTTTGATCTCGAAACGGCGCTTTGACATCGCATCGCGCGGCAACAATTTGGAAGAGCGCCGCTCGTTCATCATCTCAGTCATACTTCCATATCTCTACCCGAACCTTGAGAGCATTCGCTTCAATTGCAGAAACTCGCCGACGTTCACGCAATGGATAAGTATTGGAGATGTGTTTTCAGGGTCCGTACAGGACGCGTTTGTCTGTTCGTCGGCTACAGTCAACGTCGCTACCGTGCGTGTCGTTGGTCTCGCTCGGGACGAAGCTGGTTCAACATCAAGTATTGTAACGAGCCTCCAACTTGAGTCAGAATACAACAGGCTGTACTACCCGGACGCTTCGTCTTTTACAATCGAACCAATCGATAATGCGGCTCCAACGCTTCTGGCAGCTGCCGGGGCTGCCGGACAACTGGCCTCGATGCAAACTTTGCTCGATGCCGGCGCAGATCTTGATCTCGTTTCAGATAGTGGTTATGCGGCAATACACTATGCCATTGAAAGCCGACAGATCGAGTCGGTAGAGTGGTTGCTATCGAATGGCGCACAGCCGGACCTTGCCACAGACGATGGAGATACTCCGCTGCATTTGGCCATCGCTGCTGGTGATCAAGCAATGGTAACAATGTTGATCGATGCGGGTGCTGATGTGGATGTCCGCCGAGGAGATTCTTCGACACCTCTGCTTCTATCTATAAACGGCCGCAACGCGGAAATAGCCAGGGCGCTTCTTGCAGCGGGCGCCGACGTCGAGATTGCGTCGACGACCGGCGAGACACCGTTAATCCTTTCAACGAAATCACTCGATGCTGCCCTCCTTGGTACCCTCATCGATTTCGGCGCCGATGTGCATCGAGTTGATCCGGACGGAAAATCGGCACTCCACCATGCCGCGTCCAACAGGAATGCAGCGTTGACCACGAAACTTCTGGATTCCGGAGCCGACGTAAATCGGGCTTCCTTGAGCGGTACGACCGCGCTGATGATTGCTGCAGAAAATGGCAACTCTGGAGTTGTAGATGTCTTGATTGCCAGGAATGCGAACCTTGAATATCAGGACAAAGATGGAAACACCGCGTTACTACGCTCTGCTTCAAGCGGGCAATCACTTGCGTTTGAAACTCTCCTGCGAGAGGGAGCAAGAAAGAGTGCATCGAATAGTAACGGCGACGATGCAGGAAGCCTGGCGAAAAAAGGAGGGCATTCCAATGTCCGACGAGTGCTGAAACACATTAAGCCTCTCCATATATATTATCTGAAGGGCGGTGCCAACCTCGCGAAATTGACGGACGACCAACACGTTTCATCGGTAGGCGGCGACCTCGGCATGCTCGCATCACTCAAATTGCAACGACGCCTTCGACTGCAGGGCGAACTTTCCTTCGTCATTCGTGTCACCGACCCGGACGAAGACGGGCCCGTCACGTTTCCATCAGATGGGGACTTCTACTACTGGATTAATTCAGTCGACGTTCGTCCGTCGGTTCGATATGCAGTCACGAACCCTTACCAGTCACATTTCTACGTTCTTGCCGGCGGTGGCTATAGTTCAATATTCGCCGCCGAACTTCGCGATTGGGCAAACGACGTCGATGGCGAAGACGTAACCGAAACTACCGATACCTCTATGACTTATTTCTCAGTCGGCATCGGGTATGAAGCCGTCATGGGTAGTAAATTATTGACTACGCTCGAACTCACGTATTCAAGCGCCTCCTCGGTAACGCTCGACGCCTTCGAGGGATCTCTCAACACAACGACTCTTTCTCTCGCATTCGGATTTTAGCTTAAGTTGCCGTAGATACGGTCACCGTATACAGTCCAGTGCGAATGTAGTCGTCGTGTAATTCCAAATATCATTTGTACCTGCAACAAGAAATTCCAGTATCTTTGTACAACCTGAACCTGCTCAGTGGACCGAGTCAATAATTGTGGCGCCTGATAGAGAAGTAACTTCATTGCTTGAGCAAGCTCGAGAAGGTGATGACAAAGCATTTGATGAACTGGTCGCCAAGATCTATGGCGAGTTAAGAGCTATTGCGCACGGTCAGCGACGACGTCTCGGTGCCGGAGCAACAGTTAATACGACGGCAATCGTCCACGAGGCGTACGCGAAAATGGCCGGCACTCCCGACCGGCCTAAGGCTACTGAATTCGTTGACCGAAGCCACTTTTTTAGAGTCGCGTCTCGTGTGATGAGAGATATAATTGTCGACTATGCCCGAGCCCAGTCATCGCAAAAGAGAGGAGGTCCGCAAAAACCCGATTCCCTGCACGACATCGAACCCCGTCTTATGAATCGGGACGCTCTTGACATCAGTGAAGTGCTAAGCGTCCATGAAGCCCTCGACAGCCTGAAAGAACAAGATGAAACGGCGGCCCTCGTTATAGAATATCGCTACTTCGCGGGCCTTACGATTGAGCAAACTGCAGAAGCGCTGGATCTGTCTACCGCGACTGTGAAACGCCGCTGGGTAATGGGCAGAGCCTGGCTATATAAGTACCTTTCCGATTGATTCACGCGCGGGAAAGAGTTCTGGGACCTGAATTGACCTAACTCGGTTGAGTTTTCCGGTTGAACAGGTGTACTCAACATTGACTCATGACAAATTCTCACTGGGATAAACTGTCGACTATTCTTATCGAGGCGCTTTCGACAGCGGCCAAGGAGAGGCAGGCATATCTGGAGACAGCGTGTGTCGACGCGAGCGGTGCACTCGACCGCGATATGTTGAGAGAAGTGACTGAACTGGTTGAAGCTGCGGAAAAAGCTGAAAGCGACGACTTGCTGCGTTCTCCCGTGTCGGGAATCGTCGAAGATGCCGCAAGCGAGGCGAACCTGATCGAGTTTCCACTACCGGGAAGGATCGGTTCATGGCAACCCGTTCGTAGGCTCGGCATGGGAGGGATGGGTGTCGTTTTTGAAGCCCATCGTATCGACGAATCGTTCAAACAACGAGCAGCACTCAAAATCGTCAGACAAGGTTTTCTCGTTGATCAAGGCCCGCGGTTTCTGCAGGAACGAAAACTGCTCGCAAGTCTCGCTCACCCGGGAATCGCTCGCTTTCTCGACGGTGGCGTAGCCGATGACGGCTCTCCGTATCTGGCTACCGAACTCGTCGAAGGGCAGCAGATAACAACGTACGTCAACGACAACAAGCTTGGCGTCGATGCCCGACTCTCCCTGTTCCTCCAGGCCTGTGATGCCGTAGCCTATGCACACCAAAACCTCGTTGTTCATCGGGACCTGAAACCGGCCCATATCCTTGTCGATGAATCTTCCGGGCAACCTGTCGTGAAACTGCTCGACTTCGGGATCGCTAAACTCCTCGAGACGGATGGACCCACGATAACACAAACGGGAGCATCGTTGATGACTCCTGCGTACGCTGCCCCCGAGCAAATCCTGAATAAACCGGTTACCACAGCAGCAGACGTTTACTCGTTAGGAGTTGTCCTCTACGAAACTCTGACCGGGCATCGACCCTATGAACTTGAGGGTATGTCTATGTCCGAACGGGAACGCACTGTTTGTGTCGAAGACCCCGTTAAGCCCTCCGACACCCCGGTTAGTGACGCGACAAGACGAGCGATCAAGGGGGATCTTGATCAGATCGTCATGAAAGCGCTGCAAAAAGATGCAGGTCGTCGGTATGGCACCGCTCAATCGTTCGCCGATGACATTCGTCGTTTTATGGCGGGACAACCGATAGAAGCATTGCCAGACGTCATGAGTTATCGCGTGCGAAAATTTGTGGCGCGCAACCGATCAGTTGTCGCGGCAACAATCTCTGTACTATTAACGATAGTGATCATCGTCGCAATTTTTACCGTGGGGCTGGCGAGAGAGAGAACACGCGCTCAACAATCTGCAGAAATAGCTCGCGAACAGGCCGCTCGGTCACAGTCAATTTCGGACTTTCTTGAGCGCATTCTGAGAACGCCTAGCGACAAGTGGTATGTTCAAAGCGAAAAGAAAGGCCCGGATACTCCGATCAGTGATGTCCTTGATGAAGCATCACGGCGACTGGAAACAGACTTTGCTTCCCAACCGGACCTGCGTGCCGATCTCCATATTATCATGGGCGACACGTATATGGCTTTAGGTGATGTTGAAAAATTCGAAATGCATCACCTGAAAGCGCTCGCAATCCGTGAAAGTCTGTATGTCGCTCCTCATCCACTGATCGCCGAGGCTCTCTACTATGCATCGATTGTCGATGGGCAATTCGGGAGGACCGGGGATAGGGTAAAGAAGTTGGCTCAAGCGGCCGACATGCTTCGTGTAAAAAACGAAGGCAACAACTTTCCTTTCATCTTGCAGGAACTCTCTACAATACTAATCAGAGCCGGCTATAGTGACTATGCCAAGAATCTGTTGTCTGAAGCCGTCCAGTTTACCCGCGAACATTTTGTCCCTGGGACGGATGGGTATAGATACCTGGACGGTCTACAGATTGTGCTCTATCAGAAAATAATAGATTCTGAGATCAGGTCGGGCCAGTTCGAGAACGCCGAAAAAAACCTGTCCACGCTCGACTCAATGATACTGGCCTCCGGTGAGGTGCTCGACGGTATCGATTGGTTGTGGGAGACGTGTGCTCGTGGATCATTACAGGCCAATCGAAAAAATTATCTCAATGCTTTAGCATTGTTGCGGACGTGTAACGACTTCGAGTCCGAAGACGCTCTTATCCCCACGGTAGCCATCGTGGACACACTCGTCATGCGTACCTTAAGTACCGCACCGGGAGGGTCTGCCGAATTTGCTGGGCTCGAACTTTTTAAAGTGTTTGAAGCAATTGGGGATGAGAAGAATCGCCAGCTATGGGCTCCTGAAGCGGAAAGATTCACGAGATCAAGCGATAGCCTGAAGGCAATTATAGATGCTTCCGAAATCCTGATCGACAAGTCTGCTCAGACCGATTCAATTTATTCAATCAGTCGAAAGTGAGACGCAACTACAGCTTGATAAATGGTCGCGACACTTTCACGTTTTTATCTGAAACCTGCAGCAAGTAAGTCCCGGTAGGAAGCGATGACAATCGGAGGATGCGTTCGGCTTCTCCGGCTTGTAAGCCATCTGCGGTTTCAAACAGCATCCTGCGACCGATAACATCGTACACCTCGAACGATATCGGGTTACCGACAGAAGAGGTGTAGGTGACCGTGATGTCGCCACTACTCGGGTTTGGGTAGATGGAACGGATCGACAACTCGCTGGCGAGCGTCACACCGTCCTCTACGCCGACACTTCCTGTACCTACGACATCAGATCCCGGGGAAGCAATGCCCAGTCTGCTAATAGCCGAAACTCGATATCTGTATTCGATGCCTGGCTGAGGACTCTCGTCAGTGTACGACAACTGCATTCTGTTGACCACGCGCAGAAGATGTCCTGGATTGGACACGTCGGGGTCTTCAAATTCATTTCTGAAGATGGCATACGTTCCAAGCGGATCCATCGCATTTGATGCAGGCTCTTGCCACGATATCGTATATGACGGGCCTCCGGAACCTGTTGTGCCAGCGTCGAGGGCCAAACCTGTCGGGACATTGGGGGCGATCGCAAAAAAGCGGTGCGACATCGGCCATGGCAAAGCTGCCGTCGGATAGCTGGTTTCGAAATCGAAGGGAAGGATATGATTGTAGCGGAAGTACACCTGACCGCGAGCACCTTCTGTTCGGGAACGAGCAATTTGTGTATCCAACTCTTCGTAAACGACACTTTTATAAGGCCCGAGGCCGGCAAATATTGGTCGGCCCTGAACTTCATCGACCCACTCGTCAATAAGAAATCCGAAATCTGGCGAATCGTATGAATTGGGTGGCTCTGGTTCGCGCCCTATATCGAAATATATCTGAGGTGCCAGGTAGTCGAGACTTCCCTCTACCAGCCATAATCGACTTTCTTGAAAAACATCATCGTATGCCCACAATGCCGGCCACGCGTCCTCGAACGGAGTATAGTTTCCAAGCGGAGTTGCACTGACCTTGATCCAGTTCTTGGCGCCGATAATAGCCGCCGCCGCTTCGCGTATAAAAAGCGTGACATTGTTGCGGCGCCAGTCATCGATCATCGTAAACCCACGCTGATTCTGGGTGAAGTTGTCGAGATCATCGATGTAACCACCCTGGTCATAGCGGGCAAAGTCAAAATGTATCCCGTCTACATCGTAGTTGTCGACAATCTCCTGAACATTGCCTACCAGCCAATCTCTTGCCTCCGCAAATGCCGGGTTCAGCCACAGGGCTCCAGACCGGTTTTCAATCCACTCCGGGTTCTCATAATAAACGTGCCCGGGATCGCTCAATCCCGAAAATGCAGTCACCGTGCCGGTATCCCCAACCCGATAGACGTTGAACCACGCATGTAATTCCATCCCAAGTTCGTGTGCTTCGTCAATAGCCACGAACAACGGGTCATATCCCGGGTGAACACCAGCACCCTTGAGTCGGGCACTCCATGGCAGGCGTTCACTTTCATACATAGCATCACCTCGAGCGACCACCTGCATGATAAACGTGTTGAGCCCCATGCTATGTGCCGTGCGAATCCGATCTCTCAAATCTGCCTCCTGCTTGACAGCCGAGTCACTCGTCGATTCGGGCCAGTTGCCGTCTCCCAATACGGTAGCAAACCAGACTGCACGAGTTTCAAACAGGGGAGCGTCCTGTGCATGAGAACTACCGAAGCCAATGCCAAGGGCGATAAGAAAAAACGAAACGGTAGCGGTTCTCCGAACAGACATTTTCTGACACATAATCGATAGTAAAACTTCAATCGAAGGTAGCAAATTTATCCGGGCCGGACGAGATAAACTTGCGATTAACTGGATGAAAATAGAACCGATACTTCCATTGGTTTGTCTCATGCCGTTAGCAACCTTTTTCGTATGTCAATTTTGTCACCCGTCGCCAGGCGGTTCAGGTTAAATCCGCTTCAGAAAGAATTTGAGCGAATACGAAAAGGGTATGTACTTCTGTTGGTACTTCCGCTGGCCATTCAGCTGCTCCTCTTCAAGCTGATCAAGTACGCAATTCTGACGGCCGATCCAATCGGCTTCAGATCGTATGAAAATTATTTAGGTCATCTGCTGGTGCAGCACGCACCAATGCCATTGCTGATCGCAGCTCTCGCTACCGTTGTCGGTGTTCTCGTGGTTTTTCGACTGCCCGCACTTGGTGCCCTCTTCCTGCCGATGATAGTTGGGCTCATTGGACTTGTCGGCTACACACTGAGATTTCTGTTGGATGTTATTCCTTCGTGGTTGAGTTGGGAATTTCTCGAGATAATTCGGATTGATCTTGCGCTCGTAATCACGTACGGCGCAATTGCCCTCCTTGCGTTGAAGTATATGAGAGGGAAGGGCATTACCATTTCGCTCGTATTTTTGCACCTTGCGGCTATCGTCATAGGATGCCTCGCCGCATTCGAATTTGGCTATTTCGTCGAGACTGGTTCGTTGGCTGACTCATATCTCCTTCAGTACTCGATCACTCACTTTCAAAACGTTCAAACGATCGTAGCAAATGAGATGTCTTCTGCGAAGCTCGCCCTATTGCTCACGCCGGTGATGGCATCTACGCTACCGCTGATTTACAGGTGGCGGATGAGATCTCGTACCAAGGTTACTCGATACGACGTACACAAAAAGACGGTGCCGTTTTCAGCTCCACTGCTTTTTAGTTTATCAGCTTTGATCTTTCTTCTCCCTGAACTTCCAGTGGATAGTAGCCTTGAACCCGTCCGTAACAATATTGTCGTAGAGATTTTCCAACGGCTTGAAACTCCGGATGATGTAATTCCGATACTTGCGGAACTGGACGTGCACGCCGAATACGGAATTCCCAGTGAACGGGTTACTCTTGAGGCAGGAGCGGGCCAACCCGTATCGAAGAATGTTGTGATTATTATTTTGGAATCAACGCGTGCGCAATCCACTTCGCTGTACAATCCAGCCATCAGTACGACGCCGTTCCTGAAAAGTCTGGCTGACAACTCACTGGTGGTGGAGGATATGTCCGCTGTCGTGCCGCATACGAACAAGGCGCTTGTACCGATACATTGTGGTGTCTATCCGAAGATCAGTCAGGACGAATCTCAAATCACCCCGGACACACAGTGCCTGCCGGAGCTTCTTGCAGAACACGGTTACGCATCGGCGTTCTTTACGCCCGCCACACTGGATTTTGAGAATAAAGGACGGCTGCTGAGTCAGATGGGTTTCGATGAGTCATTTGGTCATGGAGCATTCGAGGTTGAGGGGTTTGACCGGGTAAACTATTTCGGTTTTGAAGACCGGATAGCACTTGAGCCGGCATTCGACTGGGCTTTCGAAAAGTCCTCTTCCGGAACGCCATTTCTGATGAGCTTCCTGACGGTTACAACTCACCACGACTACACCGTTCCACCTGCTCATCCAATGGAGGAGTATGATGTTCGTGATGACGCCTATAACAATTATCTGAACACCCTGGCATACCAGGATGGATTTCTACGAGACTTTATTTCCATGTTCGATGAGACCGGTCTGAGCGACTCGACAACATTCATTATCGTTGGGGATCATGGAGAAGCCTTTGGCGAGCATGGAGAATGGTATCATAACACGATCATGTGGCAGGAAGGAATTCATATTCCCACGCTGGTAAAAATGCCCTCTGGACAATCTGGGAAAATCACTGGAACCCGCCATCAGACGGACATCTTCAACGCTGTCATCGACGTACTCGGATTTGATATTCATGGCGGGCCACTCCCCGGCATTAGCCTGTTCGACGAAGTCCCTGAGGGTCGAAAACTCTTCATGGGCGGATGGACGGAAAATCAGGCCATGGCGCTCCGGCAGGACAGTACCAAGTTCATCTATCGATTCGGCCGTCGACCGTCTGAATACTACAACCTGGATCGGGATCCAGACGAAAACACCAATCGTGTCTCCACGCTTCCGGAAGACTCCGTGGCAGCGCTAGAGATGTCGATTATTCAGTGGCGGAAAGCAGTCGCGGATCAATACGACAAGTAGGCTGTCACCAGGCTGCGTTTCCATTGATCGGGTAGATAGCAGACGAGGTGCCGAACAAACCTCGCAGCACTTACACAAATCCTGCCAGCTGGCGGCACTCGGTTCAGAAATGCAATATCTTGATCCTAGTGCTCCAGCCTCGTACGACAACCTATGCCCGAAGTCAGATCGCCACACCCGTACCTGCATCTCAGCCCCGATGCTGTCTTAAAGGCGAAACGAGGGGAGCTGACAACGGTGTGCGTGACCGATCTTGGAACGAATTCCTTCCACTCGGTGGTACTGAAGTCTGGCCCCGGTGAAATTGAGATAGTCGACAGGCTGAAGCAGCCGGTAGCTCTTGGCAGCGATGGATTGGCGAAAGGATTTTTGTCAGACAGTGCGATAGAGAGGGCAGTGAATGCGATGCTTGAGGTCCGGGAGCTGGGCCTGAAAAACAATGTTGACGGTCACATGGCCATCGCGACGAGTGCGGTCAGGGAATCCGCGAACCAGGCCGAGTTACTGAAAGCGATACATTCTCGTACTGGCATTGAGATTGACGTCATCTCCGGAGCTGAGGAGGCATACCTTATATATAGGGGCGTCACAGGTAGTCTACACCTGCCGACGCTCGCCGTTCTTGTCGATATTGGCGGAGGGTCGACGGAAATTACGCTTGCATCGTCCCAGGGGATAGAATTTAGCGGTAGTCACCTCGTAGGTGCGGCGCGACTGACTGAACAGTTTGTCGCGAATGACCCGGTTTCAGCAGCGGAACTGCGCATTTTATTTGACCACCTGGATGAATTGCTCGGACCTGTCGTGGACGATATCGCAGGCAGAAAAATCCGTACGATGGTCGGATCGTCCGGCACAATTGAGAACCTTGCAAGAATTGCCATGCGTATGCCGCTCGACGTCATGGCTGACAAGGAATTTGGTATCAGTGCATACGCTGTCGAAGCGACCGCACGCGAGATTTTGTATAGCAGCCGCTCAACGAGGGAGAGAATACCCGAGCTGAGCCCGAGTCGGATTGACCAAATTGTAGCAGGTGCCGCCCTCGTGGTTTTTTTGATCGAACGCTCGGGAGTAGAGCTACTCCGGATTTCTCCATTCGCTCTCAGGGAAGGCGTCATGCTCGAATATGCCGATCACCTTCAATCCAAACGTGACGGCTGAAGAGGGCGGTATCAGGCGAGATAGTCGACGTATGTGCATCGATTGGCTTGTAAATATTGTCGACCGGCTGAGCTTGGTCAGAATTGAGTCGACTTGACGCATGAAGCTCAAGAATATGGCTATCGGTGTCTTTACCGTATCTTTTCTTGCCCAAAGAAACCTATTTGGGTAACTTGCTGATTCTGTCCGAAATGGTGTATTGATTCAAAAAAACACCTTTCGAGATTTGTTTGTGACTGCCGAAGCATTTCATTCCTTAATGACACCTCAATTCCTGTTTTTCTTTCTCGCGATAGTTGCTGTCGCCGCAGCACTTGGGATGCTCATCGCGAGAAACCCGGTGTCCAGCGCCTTGTGGCTCATCATGAACCTCTTCTGCGTTGCAGGGCTCTATCTGACAATGAATGCGCAATTCCTGGCGGTTGTTCAGGTGCTCGTGTATGCCGGCGCTATTATGGTGCTGTTCCTTTTCGTCATTATGCTTCTGAATCTGGCTGCGTTACCGCGATTGCAAGATTTCAACTGGAAGCTTGGAGTCGCTTTTATCCTTGGCGTAGGCTTACTGGCTCAACTCAGCTTTGCAATTGCATCCTCCCTGGACATTATTCCCGAGCAGAGTTCGGTAGAGGCCGCAGTGATTACTGGCTCTGCCAATGAAGTGGCGCGTGAACTGTTTACTCGATTTGCGATGCCCCTTGAGCTGATTGGTATCCTTTTGCTGGCCGCGACAATCGGCGCCGTCATTCTCGCCCGCCGAAGAAACCCATCTTAATCCGTATCGATCATGGAAATTCCTGTTGACTGGTACCTGGCCCTAAGCGCGGTCCTGTTTATGCTCGGCGTTCTGGGCGTATTGTTCAAACGCAACGTCATCGTAATCCTGATGTCTATCGAATTGATGCTGAATGCTGTGAATATCACTCTGGTGGCATTTAGTCAGGCGACGGGCAATCTGTCCGGTCAAATCCTTGTTTTCTTTGTGATGTCCGTTGCGGCAGCAGAAGCCGCCGTCGGACTCGCTATTGTTATTGCGATTTTCCGTAACAAAATGTCCGTTGATGTCAATGACTTCAACCTGTTCAAGTACTAATCAAACCTGCGCCACTGTTTGACGCTCTGATGAACATCGATACATTAGTTTTACTTGCGATTTTACTTCCCCTGGCGGGCGCGGCATTTAACGGCCTCGTAGGACTGTTCGTCAAGTCTTATCGACCGAATGAGATGCTGATCGGGGTTATCGGTACACTCTGCGTCGCCATTCCGTTTGCAATCGGGGTCATGCTGTTCATGCAGTTTGATCATGATGCCCACATCACGCGTGCTTTTACCTGGATGTCTGCCGGGGATCTCTCCGTCGATTTCGCCTATAGAGTAGATCAGCTCTCGCTCATCATGCTTCTGATAGTAACAGGAGTGGGCTCACTTATCCATATCTATTCGATTGGATACATGCACAAGGATACCGGGTACTGGCGATTCTTTGCGTACCTGAATCTCTTCATCTTCGCGATGCTCAATCTCGTGATGGGAGATAACCTGGTCGTGCTGTTTCTCGGTTGGGAAGGAGTCGGCCTGTGTTCATATTTACTGATAGGGTTCTGGTTTACCGAGCTGAAGAACAGTGAAGCCGCGAACAAGGCGTTCATCGTAAACAGGATCGGCGACTTCGCCTTCCTGCTCGCCATGTTCATCCTCTTCAAAGAGTTGGGAGCGTTCGACTTTACTACGCTGCTAGCCGGTACTGCTCAGCTTTCGCAGGGCACGATAAATTGGGTCGTGCTGCTTTTATTTATAGGCGCAACCGGTAAAAGTGCACAGATCCCGCTTTTCGTGTGGCTCCCGGACGCAATGGCCGGACCGACGCCAGTCTCTGCCCTGATTCACGCAGCCACAATGGTGACGAGTGGACTCTATTTGCTCGCGAGGATGTCTCCTTTCGTTCTTGCCTCGCCATCCGTAATGGTCGTCATTGCTGTGGTCGGTGCACTGACGGCAATAATGGCAGCTACGATTGCCATCACCCAGAACGACATCAAACGAGTACTGGCCTATTCGACGGTATCGCAGTTAGGATTCATGTTCATGGCTGCCGGAGTTGGTGCATTTTTCGTCGCCATCTTCCATGTGATGACTCACGCATTTTTTAAAGCATGCCTCTTCCTGGGCTCCGGCAGTGTTATTCACGGAATGCATGAAGTGGAGCACGAGCTGGAACACCGCGGACATTCCGAACATCTTGATCCGCAGGATATGCGGACGATGGGGAATCTCAAGAAGTACATGCCCGCTACGAGCATGACATACTTGATTTCGACACTCGCGATTGCCGGCTTTCCACTTCTGTCCGGATTCTTCTCCAAGGATGAGATTTTGTTCAAGGCCTTCGAGTACGGTTATAATGGCCATCCTTACGCGTGGTTTGTCTGGGGCGTCGGAATTGTCACGGCGCTTCTCACGGCCTTCTATATGATGAGGAGCTACGTCCTGACGTTTCGAGGAAAAGAACGTTGGCCCGAGTCTGATACAATACATCCAAAGGAGTCGCCGATCACGATGACGTTTCCTCTATGGGTGCTCGCTGGGCTTGCTGTCGTAGGAGGATTTGTTGGCCTTCCCGGTGTCATTGCCCATGGGGACTGGAACTGGATTCATCACTGGCTTGGTGCTCCGTACGGTGGTCCGGTCGCGGAGCCTGCGGCTCACGAACACGCTAGCTCGTTCATCGTTGTCGAATGGATCCTTCTGGTCCTCGGCGCTGCGATTGCGCTCGTCGGGCTGGGTTTTGCGTGGAAAGTTTACAACCGCGATGGACTGGCGTTTGACAAAAAGCTGTCTATCGATCTGGGCGGTCTCTACAGAACGTGGTTCGGCAAGTATTACTGGGACGAGGGATATGACAAAGCTGTTGTGCAACCCGTACTGGGGCTGGCTCGACGTGTCCTCGAGCCATTCGATCGTTACGTAGTCGACGGCACCGTAAACGCGGTCGGCAGTATCGTGCGAGCATTTAGTTCACTATTCAAGTACATCCAGACCGGCGTCGTCTACAACTATGCAGCAGCACTTCTGCTTGGTGTAGTGCTGCTGCTGGGATTGATCCTGTTCGGTTAGACAGAAGCTACTGTTTCCTTTTATGGCAATTCCTCATCTGATATCACTCGTTATTTTCCTCCCGCTGGTCGGGGCGATTGTTACCGGGTTTCTTAAGGACGCAAACCATATTCGATGGACGGCGCTCGCCACGACATTGACTACGTTCGCATTGTCTTTGGGATTGCTGGCGGGCTTTGATGCGACACTGGGCACCGGGTCGGCACCACAAATGGCCGACATTATATCATCATGGTTCCCCGACTCTCTCGATATCAAGTACGCGGTTGGCATCGATGGATTAAATCTGCTGCTCGTCCTTTTGACGACACTACTAGGCCCAATCATCGTCCTGTCATCGTGGACGTATATCAGCAAGGCACCTCGCGGGTATTATACTCTTGTACTGCTACTGCAGACAGGTGTAACGGGCGTCTTCTGCTCGTATGATGTCTTCTTGTTTTATGTCTTCTTCGAGCTGACCCTTATCCCGATGTATTTTATCATCGGAATCTGGGGAGGGGAGAACCGGATTTATGCTGCGGTCAAGTTTGTCCTCTACACGTTAGTTGGTTCGCTTCTGATGCTTGTCGGTATCCTGTATCTGGGATTTGCCGCAGGTGATGCAGTAAACGGAGGCGTCTTTACAACAGACTGGTATAAACTAGTCGCGTACAATCCGCCTGCAGACATCCAGACATGGTTGTTCTTTTTATTTGCTTTCTCGTTCGCCATCAAGGTGCCACTGTTTCCATTGCACACCTGGCTCCCGGATGCACACGTCCAGGCACCGTCCGGAGGTTCGGTTATTCTGGCCGGGGTGTTACTGAAGATGGGAACATACGGGCTTGTCAGATTCTGTCTGCCATTCTTTCCATATGCTTCGCAGAAATACGCGCTTCTAATAGCGGTCCTGGCAGTCATAGGAATTATTTATGGCGCGTTGGTATCGCGCGTGCAGACGGATGCCAAGAAACTGGTTGCTTACTCTTCTGTCAGTCACCTCGGTTTCGTCGTCCTTGGAATATTTGCCTTTACTACGGAGGCAATGCAGGGAGCGATGATTCAGATGATCAATCATGGTATCTCTACTGGCGCTCTCTTCCTGATCCTGGGGATGATGTACGAGCGTCGCCACACTCGAATGATGGAAGATTTTGGTGGCCTGGCCAAGTCGGTGCCGGTGCTCACGTTCTTTATGGTCTTTTCCGTACTGGCGTCTGTTGGCCTTCCGGGGCTGAACGGCTTTGTAGGTGAGTTTCTGATATTAGTCGGATCATTCAGTAGCGACGTTATTGGCAATCCGTTCTTGATAGCCGCAGCGACGTCAGGAGTTATACTTGCGGCCGTGTATCTTTTATGGTTACTCTACAAGACATTTTTCGGACCTATTACGAATGAGGAGAATCGATTGATGAAGGATCTAAATCCTCGGGAAATCGCTATCCTTGTTCCACTGGTTGTCTTGATGCTCGTATTGGGAGTCGCCCCGAACCGGTTTTTGGAGGTAAGTGAGCAGTCAACCCGATCGATTTTAGAGCTTGTAGATACGAAGATTGCAGAGATGCCGACTGATTCCGCTACGGATCTGACGGCGGTAGGTACCGCAGACGTAGTTCACGCCAATTAGCCTCAGAGAACCCCGCATGAGTTATCCTTGTGAGACAAGACTCAGACTGCCCGTTCACGTAGTGGCTGTGATTTTTCTCACGGCCCTGTGGGTTGTAGTTTCTCCAGTTTTTGCCAACGGTTCTGTGCTGGTATCTGAAGATAGCGTAGCCGAAGTCGCGGCTACGCACACAGCCTCTCAAGAAGCCCTGAGTGCCCAGGATGCCGAAAGCCACGCTGCAGACCAGGAACACGCAGACGAAGAACACGCTGACGGCCATGGCCCGCCGCCTCCCATCTGGCTGGTCATCCCGTTCGCAATCCTTCTGCTAATGATTGCCACAGGACCGCTATTCTACGCGCACCACTGGCACCACCATTATCCGAAATACTCAATCGGACTCGGACTGTTCGTTGCGCTTTATTACGTGTTTGGGTTGGGCACGGCGCTCCCGGTCGTACATGCTATTCAAGAATACGTAGCATTCATCGCGCTCGTCGCTTCGCTGTTTATTGCTGCGAGCGGAATCTATCTCAAAGTTAATGCGCGCGGAACGCCACTCAGCAACGTTGTGTTACTTTTCGTTGCGTCGTGCATTGCGAACATTATCGCGACAACGGGCGCGGCCATGTTGTTTATCCGCGCCTATATGCGGCTTAACACGGGCAGAATCAAGCCGTACCATGTTGTCTTTTTTATCTTCCTCGTCGCGAATGTCGGTGGCGCCTTGACGCCTATTGGCGACCCGCCTCTGTTCCTCGGGTTTCTAAGAGGTGTACCATTTTTCTGGACCCTGACACACGTCTGGTTTATCTGGCTCCCTACAACGTTTATCCTCCTTCTGATATTCTTTGTTATCGATTCCAGAAATAAAGAAGTTGCCGCTGAGCCAGAGCCCGGCGCTCCAATACTGCATGTTCAGGGATTGAAGAATCTGATCTGGATCGCTGTCATTATCGTGTCCGTATTTATAGATCCAAACGTTTTTTCCTGGGTGCCGTCACTCCATATCGGATCAATCCATATCCCATTCGGGATACGCGAAATAATAATGCTTTCCGTCGCTGTCGCCGCATACAAAATGGCCGACAAGACGCTGCTTGAAAAGAACGAATTTAACTTTGAGCCCATCCGTGAAGTTGGCTGGCTCTTTCTGGGAATCTTTGCCACGATGCAACCTGCACTTGCAAACATCGGGGCTTTCGCCCAGAACAATGCAGATTCACTTCATGTAGGTGTTTTCTACTGGGGAACAGGTGCGCTCTCAGGGATCCTCGACAATGCGCCGACCTACCTGAACTTCGTTTCTGCGGCCATGGGCAAGTTCGGGCTGGATGTTAATTCCGCCGAACAGGTGGTCCAATTTTCTGCAGACCTGACTGCTGGTGGATCCGGCTTCTTCCTGCAGGCGATTTCAGTTGCAGCCGTCTTCTTTGGCGCCATGACGTATATCGGGAATGCTCCGAACTTTATGGTGAAAGCCATAGCTGAGGCGAACGGTGTTGATACTCCATCCTTCATGGGCTACCTCGTTCGCTACTCGCTTCCCATTCTCGTACCCGTATACTTTGTGATTTATGCGATCTTCTTCAGTGGGTGGATACTCTGACACGCATGAGAAAACCATTGGAAAAAGAAGAGATCAGCACCAGTCTGAAAGCACTCCCGGGATGGGAGTACCGGAATGACCGGCTAAGCAAAGAGTTTAAATTTGCAAGCTTCAAAGAAGCAATCGCATTTGTTGTGCGCCTGTCTTTCGAAGCGGAAGCTCTGGATCATCACCCAGAGATATCGAACGTGTACAATAAAGTCGGCATCGAGCTGACTACTCACGATGCCGGCAACCGTGTCACTAAAATGGACGTGGATCTGGCAACTGCAATTGAATCAATTACCCGGAAATAGGGTGTTTGTTGAATGGATTTATCGACAGCATATAGTGCACTAGGAACTGATATTCAGGCAACGTTGTCACTCGTACTGATAACTCTGGCTGGCCTGACCGTCGTAGTGTGGGATGCATACAAACCCAAACATCCCATGATTCCTATGTTCGCTGCGGTCGCTTTGCTTGCAGCTTTCGTGTGGGATGGCATGCACGTTTTTGCCGAGTCTGGAAGCGCATACTACGAGCTTGTTCGAACCGGTGGTTTTGCTTCCTTTATCAACGTCTTGATCCAAATCAGCGCGCTCGCAACGGTAATATTATCCGTTCCGTACTTGCGAAAGGTGGGAAAAGATTACGGGGAAGTTTATGCGCTCATCCTGTTCTCCGTCGCTGGCATGATGGTGTTGGGCTCGGCCAATAACCTGGTTACTATTTTCGTTGGACTCGAGACCATGTCAATCTGTTTGTACATCCTTGCTGGTCTTGTTCGTGAGGATGAGGGAGGTACGGAAAGCGCTCTCAAATATTTCATTCTCGGCGCGTTTTCGACGGGATTCTTCCTCTACGGTATCGCTCTTATTTTCGGCGCAACCGGATCCATGTATCTTCCTGAAATCGGTGCCGCCGTCGGTAGCCATTCGTCAGGATTGTTTTGGGTCGGCGTAGGCCTGCTACTTGTCGGTTTCCTGTTTAAAATCAGTGCCGTTCCTTTTCACATGTGGACACCCGATGTGTATCAGGGAGCACCCACGACGCTGACTGGATTTATGTCCACGGCTTCCAAGACCGCGGCGTTCGCTTCGCTGATCCTCGTCTTATACCTTGCGCTTCCCCATGAGAAATGGGATTCAGCTCTCGCGATTATCGCGTTGATTACCATGGTCGTCGGAAACGTCGTTGCCATCGCGCAAACAAACCTGAAGAGAATGCTCGCGTACTCGTCTGTGGCGCACGCAGGTTACGTTCTTGTTGGGCTCGTCGCAGGGACGCCTGCCGGTTACGCCGGCGCCCTGTACTACATGCTGGTATATACACTGATGAATATCGGCGCTTTTGGTGTCTTGTCACTCTTGGAGTGGGATTCGGAGTCTGGGAGGACGCAGACGATTGACTCACTCTCGGGAATTGGTTACAAGCGACCGATGTTGGGTGTAGCAATGGGCGTATTTATGTTCAGCTTGAGCGGATTTCCACCGCTGGGTGGGTTCATAGGTAAGTATGCTGTCTTCGCACCCGCCGTTAATGCCGGGTACACCTGGTTGGTTGTCGTTGGCGTCTTGGCCAGTGTCGTCTCCGCTTACTACTATCTTCGTGTACTGTATGTCATTTGGATGCGCAGTGCCACGGATCCGGCGGCGCTTAGTCCCGATCGCCTCGCGACGCTGTCTGTTCCGTCAGGACCTGGAGCGGTAATTATTTTGTGTGCCGTTCTTCTGCTGGTATTTGGTGTCTATCCTGAATTACTTGATGTAGCCATCCAGTTCTTTGCCGAACCCTCCGTAGCCATGCTGCCATAGTTGGAATACGACCCATGGAAGAATTGATCAGGCAGCTTGTACCTAATGCACCTGCATACGGATTGTATGTAGCGCCGAAAATACCCGCCGACAAACTTTCAAATGCAATTCGAGATTTTGCGTACGGGCTGGATCCCAAAGATGTGCTTGTCCTCTACGATGCCACGCTAATGGGCAGTGCCAAAGACGGTGCTTTGTTTACGGCTGATGGTTTTGTGTTTCAGAATACTGACCTCGACGCCCCGCAGGAGATCAAGTATGACGACATTGTTCGTGTCAACCTGAAGCGCAGTCTACTTAAAGGAAAGCGCGTGGGCCTGGATGTGAACCAGGGACGAGCGACGATTCCAGTTGTAGTCGATTTTTCAGGCAGACCTAAAGCTGCGGGAATTATAGCCAGGTTTCTCAGTGAAGCAATGCTCAAGTCAATCGTCGATGCCGAACTTGACGACGAAGAACATGACGGTGAGGTAGCGACAGATCAATCGGCCGTTATCGGTGCACTGAAAGCACTGGTAGATCGAAAGATGTTGTCCAGGGAGGATTTTGACTCGCTCAAAAAGTCGGTCCGCGACCTGTAGTCAGGCACATATCTGCCCGTCGAGAGTATACCAATTGGTCTTTTTCAACAACGCTTAAAGTTACGAGAGTCTATGTCCTACAAATTGCCTCCGCTTCCATACAAATTCAATGCTCTCGCGCCACACATTGACGCACGCACGATGGAAATCCATCATGGAAAGCACCACCAGGGTTATGTAAACAAGTTGAATGCAGCGCTCGAAGGTCACGACGAGCTTGCAAAAAAATCTGTTGTCGATCTACTCAAGAATCTTGATGACGTACCGGAAGATATCCGTACTGCAGTAAGAAATAATGGCGGCGGGCACGCTAACCACTCGCTGTTCTGGAACATCCTGTCTCCCGCAGGTGGTGGAAAACCAACCGGTAAATTAATGGATGCTATCGAGAGCACATTCGGGTCATTCGATACATTCAAAACGCAATTTAATAACCAGGCAACCTCTCGCTTTGGCAGTGGATGGGCATGGTTTGGGCTCGATGAAAACGGCGTACTGCATGTGGGGTCGACACCGAATCAGGATAGTCCCTATATGTTTGGACACACGCCACTCATGGGGCTCGATGTTTGGGAACACGCATATTATCTGAACTATCAGAATCGTCGGCCAGACTACGTTACCGCGTTCTGGAATATCGTCGATTGGGAGTCCGTATCAGAGCGATTCGATCGTGTCTCCAAATAGTAACTGGTATAGTAGCCGGGCTACGGCCTGAACAGGACGGGGTAGCTTCGCTTGAAGCTACCCCGCATTTTTTAAGGGCACATATACATCAACTTACCTCAGACATATTCAGTCGAAGGCCCTGCCGACGGCATCTACTGTTTACAGCTCTCGCAAGAACAGATGGCGGAAATTTCGCCCGGAAATCTTGTAACTGAAGACGAGATGTCAAGGGTAGCCAATGCTCGAAGCAAGGCACGCAAAGAAAGTTTTGTTCTGGGTCGCGGCGTACTAAGATTACTCTTGAGTCGTGTCCTGGACCGAGACCCTATGGATTTCAAAATTGGGATCCACGACGATGGGTCGCTCTACCTGCCAGACTATTCGGGCCATATCTCACTCTCTCATACTGCAGATTCCGCAGCAGCCGTCTACTCTACAAGACCTGTTGGTATTGATATCGAAGAGATCAAGCAACGCCGGGATGACCTGTATACGTATGTACTGCATCCCGATGAATATCATCTGATCGAGGACTTTGGCAAAGATCCGAACGAGTCTACAATTCTCTTCTGGACGCTTAAAGAAGCCGTTCTGAAGGGCCGCCGGTCCGGGCTCCGACATTCACCAAGAAAGATTCGTTTGGAGATGGATTTCGATGCCTCCTGGGGTGTAGCACTCGCGGAAGACGGTGATAAGTGGACTCTTTCGTATTCTTTCGTAAATGAAATGTATCAATCTATTGCGTTTCAGTAGCTCCAGGGCGCTATTCCCGGAAAACCTGCCTCAGCATGGGGCGTTACAACCGATACCAGATGTATTGCCATCATCAGTTCTTTATCCTCTCTAATTGATCGCTACTCGCATGGAAGTCGAGGCCTACAAGCCCCAACATCATATCCGCTTCGTTACGGCAGCCAGCCTTTTTGATGGCCATGATGCCGCCATCAATATCATGCGCCGAATCCTCCAGGCCAGCGGAGCCGAAGTGATACACCTCGGCCACAATCGATCCGTTCAGGAAATTGTCGACACAGCCATTCAGGAAGATGCGCAAGGGATTGCTGTTTCGTCGTATCAAGGTGGCCATATTGAATACTTCAAGTACATGCATGACCTCCTCGTCGAACGAGGTGCTGAACACATTAGAATCTTTGGCGGCGGTGGCGGTGTCATTGTCCCGGAAGAAATTGAAGAACTGGAATCCTACGGCGTGGAAAAAATATTCTCGCCGGACGACGGGATGAGTCTCGGTTTGCAAGGCATGATTAACTACATGCTGAAGAAGACAGACTTTTCCACCGTGACTTCTCTAAATGGTGAGACAGCTGAAATCCATACGCGCAAACCATCTGCCGTTGCTCGTGTACTGACAGCAGTTGAAGAAAATCTGGAAACCGATGTCATCAAAAAGCTTCTGGACCATAGCGGAGACGGAGCACCTGCAGCCCGAGCTCCCGTAATCGGGATTACAGGAACCGGTGGCGCTGGTAAATCAACACTCACAGATGAACTCGTCCGGAGATTTCTGACTGACTTCTCGGACATCGAAATAGCCGTCCTCTCCGTAGACCCGACTCGAATTCGAACCGGCGGTGCCCTCCTTGGCGATCGCATCCGAATGAATAGCATCTATGGCGATCAGACATCACGCGTCTACATGAGATCGTTTGCCACGCGGCAGGCTAATGCAGCGACATCCGAAGCCCTCGAAGAGAGTGTCAAAGTGTGCCAGAATGCCGGGTTCGATGTCGTCATCCTCGAGACGGCGGGAATCGGACAGAGTGATATTGAGATTTCACAGCTGGCAGACGTGTCCGTGTATGTGATGACGCAGGATTTTGGGGCACCCACCCAGTTGGAAAAAATTGGCATGCTTGACATTGCTGACTTTATCGCCATCAATAAATTTGAAAAACGAGGAAGCCAGGACGCTCTCCGAGATGTTCGGAAGCAGTATCAAAGGAATCGGCAACTGTTCAGCACGCCCGTAGCCGAAATGCCCGTCTTTCCAACCATGGCTTCACGGTTTAATGATCCGGGTGTCACGCGATTGTACCTGAGCATTCTTGATAGGCTGAATAGTGATCTGTCCTTTAGTCGACCGACGCAAGCGTTTGACCTTGCCACTATTCCCGAAATGGACTCTGCTTCCGGTGGCATCATTCCCCAGGACCGACAACGGTATCTCGGTGAAATAGTGGAGTGTGTCCACAAGTACAAAGCACATGCATCCGAAGAAATTGAGCACGCCCGAAAATGGGGTCAAGTGAAGGGTGCCGCAGATCAGCTGGCCGAATGGAAGAAAGGGGATACCGGCGAGACAGGAAAGGACCTGGAAGATATGCAGCGGTACTGGTGGGACAGGATGGACAACCGCTCGAAATCAATTCTTACCAAGTGGGATGAACTGTCAGAGGAGTACCACGCGGAAGAGTATACGTATACAGTTCGGGACAAGGATATTCATGTACCGCTGACAACCCAGTCGTTGTCGGGATTGAAGGTCCCGAAGGTTGCACTACCGAATACCGAAGACCCGGGAGAACGCATTCGCTTTGCCTTGCTTGAGAATTTGCCCGGGTATTTCCCGTTCACCGCCGGAGTATATCCGTTCAAGAGATCGGGTGAAGATCCAACGCGCATGTTTGCCGGTGAAGGAAGCCCCGAACGAACAAATCGACGGTTCCACCTGGTATCAACAGGGACTCCTGCGAAACGTTTGTCGACCGCGTTCGATTCCGTCACGCTGTATGGCAACGACCCGCACGAACGACCAGACATTTATGGGAAGGTAGGCAACTCCGGTGTCTCCATATGTACACTGGACGACATGAAGAAGTTGTACTCGGGATTTAACCTCTGTGCCCCAGCAACCTCGGTCTCCATGACAATTAATGGCCCCGCCCCGATGATTCTTGCGATGTTTCTGAATACTGCCGTTGATCAACAAGTGGAGTTGTTTCTGAAACAGGAAGGGAGATGGGACTCCGCTACGGACGTAATTGATAAACTCCTCGGCGATGACAAACCAGTGTACTCGCCGTACGGCCCGAACGGACCCGAAGAAGATTTACCCGAAGGCCACGATGGCTTTGGTCTGGGGATGCTTGGAGTTACCGGCGCTCAGTTGGCTGCAGCCGGCGTGCTTAGTCGGGAGGAGTACGAAAGCATCCGGGCGAATGCATTGAGTACGGTTCGAGGCACTGTCCAGGCAGACATCCTGAAGGAGGACCAGGCTCAGAATACGTGCATATTTTCGACTGAGTTTGGGCTTAGAATGATGGGGGACATCCAGAGCTATTTTATCGAGAACGATGTTAGAAACTACTACTCGGTTTCCATCTCTGGATATCATATTGCGGAAGCCGGAGCGAACCCGATCTCGCAGCTAGCCTTTACCCTTTCGAACGGGTTTACATTTGTCGAATACTACCTCGGCCGAGGAATGAATATCGACGACTTTGCTCCGAACTTCTCGTTCTTCTTTTCAAACGGACTCGACCCTGAGTATACGGTAATCGGTCGCGTCGCTAGAAGAATTTGGGCCGTAGCAATGCGCGATAAGTATGGAGCAAATGAACGAAGCCAAAAGCTGAAATATCATATTCAGACCTCTGGCCGAAGTCTGCACGCAAAAGAAATTCAGTTCAATGATATTCGAACAACCTTGCAGGCATTGCTAGCGATCAATGACAACTGTAATTCGCTCCATACGAATGCGTTCGACGAGGCAATAACGACGCCAACGGAAGAGAGCGTCCGGCGAGCGATGGCTATTCAGCTGATCATCAATAAAGAGCTGGGGCTCGCCAAGAATGAGAATCCTCTGCAAGGTGCGTTCATCGTGGATGAGCTGACTGAATTAGTAGAAGAAGCTGTCTTGCGAGAGTTTGAACGCATCGATGATCGAGGCGGAGTCCTGGGTGCAATGGAAACTATGTACCAACGCGGCAAGATTCAGGAAGAGTCGCTTTTTTACGAACACCAGAAGCATTCCGGTCAACTTCCAGTAATCGGAGTAAACACGTTCTTCGGATCGGATACTGATAGCGAAGTTGCCCCTGTCGTGTTGATGCGCTCGACGACCGACGAAAAAGACCGTCAGATTGCAAACTTGCGATCTTTTCAGCGGCGCAATAAAAGCGAGGTGGGCCCGGCACTCGACAGGCTGAAAGAGGTTGCGCGCACTGGCGGAAACCTGTTCGACGAACTCTTGTCAACCGTGCAGGTCTGCTCACTAGGCCAGATTACCAATGCACTGTTTGAAGTCGGCGGCCAGTACCGACGGAATATGTAGGGAAGAGTGGTCAGGGATGAGGGATGAGTTACGTTTTGGAAGCAGAAATCTGCCTTGTCTACCATTGGCAATATGTGTATACAATATAGAACCGACCAGGCAACTTGACCCTCTAACCCTCTAACCCTCTAACCCTCTAACCCTCTAACCCTCTAACCCTCG
>CBDUKH010000035.1:0-29718 GCA_965367755.1 uncultured Rhodothermales bacterium | reverse complement strand
ACCTGGTCGTCGCCCCGACGCTCGTCTTTCTGGTTATTGGCATGTTCTACGAAAAGCAGAATTAGCGACGGTTATGAAAAAGGAATTCAAAGATGCAACATCACTGTCGCACGAGGACAGGGATAGCAAGCTCTATCACGGCGCCGTCGTGCCACCCATCTTTCACAACTCCCTTTTTACGTTTGTGTCCTGGGCAGCTATTGACGAAGCCTTTTCGAATCGGGTGACAACACCTATTTATTCCCGTGGCGTTAATCCAACCGTTCAACTGGCAGAGAATATGATTGCCCGTCTGGCTCGTGGAGAGAAGGCCAGGCTATTTGGGTCGGGGATGGCAGCCATTGTAGCAGCCGTCATGTCGTGCGTGTCAAACGGAGATCATATCGTCGCGGTCAAGAATACGTATGGTCCCGCACAGAATCTCATGAACCGCTATCTGTCCGAAAAGATGGGTATCGAGGTTACATTCGTTGAAGGATCGCAGATTTCGGATTTCGAGGACGCGATCAAATCAAACACGACGTTGATCTATCTCGAAAGTCCATCGACAGCTGTGTTTTCGCTTCAGGACATCTCCGCAGTGTCGGAGCTGGCGCGATCCCGCAACATCAAGACGGTGATCGACAATAGCTGGGCTACTCCGGTCTTCCAGAAACCCTTGACCTATGGAATTGATCTGGAGGTTCATACGTGTTCAAAATATTTAGGAGGGCACAGCGATCTCATCGCGGGTGTTGTCATCGGTCGCAGCAATGATATCGACAAGATGTCCGTTGACGAAGGTGAGCTACTCGGTGCTGTTTGCGCCCCAATGACCGCCTGGCTAATTACGCGTAGCCTTCGCACGCTGCTTCCCCGGTTGAAAGTGCACCAGGAGAATGCGCTGCAAGTTGCTCAGTATCTTGAAGAACACTCTGCTGTCAGTAAAGTCTACCACCCTGGTTTGACTTCGCACCCGCAATACGAATTAGGTCAACGCCAGATGTCGGGCACAAGCGGTTTGATGGGTTTCGAGTTGGCGACAGATGACTTGCCATCCATAAAAAAATTCTTCAATGGTCTCGAATTGTTTCAGATTGGCGTTAGCTGGGGTGGCCACGAGAGTTTGATTTACGCCCCGGCAATCAGTTACCTGAAGGAGTTTACACCGGATCAGTTTGCATCACTCGGAATCAAGCTTGGGTTGATGAGGATTTCCGTCGGCCTCGAAGACCCTGGTGATCTTATTGCTGACCTGGATCAGGCGTTGCGTGTGATCAGGTCAGGAGTCGACAACTTACGTTACAATCAATCGGACTGACTGCGGTGCTGCCAAGCAGGCTGCCAGGCATAGTAGGGTTCAAAATACTCCCACAGTTTTGCCGAAACATTTCTGATCATCACAAACGACTCGTTGTCCTCTTCCCACGAAATGTCTCTGATGTTCTTCGTCAATACTGCGAAGACGTACGCGCCGTGAGGTGCATTAACCAGAATAACTTCGGAGCGGGAGCGCTCGATGCTGGCCTGCTTCGAGATTGTCTGGATTTCAGGAGGGATCATCGCGAGGCCTTCGGTATCGATAAAGCTGCGCGACATCAATCGATACATTCGTTCGCTCGCCCACGGACTGACAGCCCGCCCCTGGGAAATTGCAACCAGCAGGTTCGAAATTTCACGCGGCGTCGTTTGTCCCCAGTTGTATTGTTTCCACTGCTTCTGTCTTCCCGGTGTGCCTGCATTAATCTTTGTCGATGGATAACCGTTATCATCGAGCCAGTTATTGACCGTGACGCCAGAGCCCGACAGGTGCTGAAGCCAAAGGGCAGCGGTATTATCGCTTGCCGATATCATTAACTCTAGCATCTCGCCCACCGTGACCATCTCGCCATCCCGAAACCCGGCAAGGATTCCGGCACCGGGAGTACGCAGCGTATCCCGAAAAGCGTACTTAGCATCCCAGCTGAGCAGACCACGTTCCATCCTGTCGAATGCATTCGCGAGGATCGCGACCTTAATTAGGCTGGCGGACGGGAAAACCACATCCGGATTTATGGATGCTGAGCGCCCACTTGGAATGTGGAGCACAAATACTCCTACGTCACCTTTGAATCCCCGGACTGCTTCTTCAATGACAGACTGAAGTTCCTGGTCGTTATATGGAGTTGGAGATTGTGCCTCAGCCCAACGAGGAAAGCCAGTCGTCAATACGAGAACCGACAACATGGCTATAAGCCTGACAGGCGACCAACCGGATTGGTTGGAAACAGAACTAGTTGACCACCGATACAGGATACGAAGTATGTGTGCCATCCCGACTTAATCTGATAAAGTACGGGCCCGATGAAAGGTCCGCAGTGTCAATTACAAACTCCGATTGGCCTCCGGGAATATGGCCATCGAAAACAAGTTTTACGTTTCTGCCAAGTGCGTCGAAAAGCTCGACGCGAACGGTACCGGCGATATCGGTCCGATACTGGAAGGTTGCTCTGGCAGCAGCCGGATTGGGAAAGACGCTACCGGTGGATTCAGTCAGGAAATCTGGATTTTCGTTCGCCAGAACCGTTGCAGACGGCCTCACAACGAACAGGCCCTGGCCACCGCTGCTGATGATGATGTTGCCGCTGTCGAGGAATGGGTAGGCGCCCCAGGCACCATCGAAGACACTGGAGCCTAGTCCAGGCACTGTATCGAGATAAGCCACTTCAACAGGATTGTCAATGTCTTTGATATTTAGAATGCGTAGTCCACTCGTATAGTTTGCCTGAAAAACAAGGTCGCCCTTTACGTACAAATTGTGGTCAATATCGGTGGTCGTAGCAAGGTATTCCTTGTGGACGACAGGGTCATCCAGATCGGTGACATCCCAAATAATCGTTTTTGTATTAGGAGTCTGGCCGTTCAGTTCGTCGAGTTCATCTCCCTGGATAAAATATCGGTGGTCGTCCGTAAGCCAGCCCTGATGAACATACCTTGCGGTTGGGTAGGTCGCGCTCGCGAGTAGTGAGGGATTATTTTTGTCCTCGACGTCGACAACTGTGATATGTGATTCGCTGGACGTAAAGCAGATTTCACGATCTGAGTATGTTGTATCCGGACCGTGATAAACGACACACTGGACATCATGGACATATCCGCGGGAAGTTACGCCGCCGTCGTTGTGACATCCGGAGAAAACGGGAACTGTTGGTGACGAAAGATCCATCATGTACAGGCCGTTGCCACAGGCGTTGGAGTCACCGACGATATATGCGTAACCCGTTTCTTCGTTGATAGCAAGATTGTGAGCGCTCTTGACATCGGTAGTATCCAGGGCCGTAGAGGCGAATGTCACTGGAGGGCTCGCCACCGAACGCAGCTGGGTCAGATCGAATATCTGAAGGCCGTGAGTTGCGGCATTATCACCAACGATGTAAGCGTGATTCTGGTAAGTTTTTACATCACGCCACGCACTCGATGTGCCAGAGTCCGGGGTTGGCAGGTTGCCTAAATAAACAGGGCTCGAAGGGTCGGTAACATCGACAAAGTTGATACCCGAATGGTGGGTGACAAGGGCATACTCGCGGCCGTCCACGGGGTCGACCCATCCCCAGACTTCGGCGACGGCAGGGCCAGCCATGTTGCTATTAGGCAGGAACGAAAGGAGTTCCACATTCGAGCATGGAAAGCCACCGGCATTTCCATTCACGCAATCGACCGCAACGCCGGTAATGCTGGATGTCGTTTGGGCTGAGAGCGGGAGAGAGCAGATCAGAAATACTATGGAGAGCGTCGAAAGATTGCGCAATGCAGACATGAAGAGGAGGGTTATGCGTATGTGGGGTATTTTGTGCCAAGAGAAGGCCTAGAACAGTAAAATTGCAAATCGGTTGCTTCTTGTCCACATTTCCATATTGGAGAATCGGCGAACGGGACGAAATACGACTTGAATGGTTGTTATTTAACTATCAATGAATCACGGCACACACTGATAGATAAGACATCGCCCGACAAGCGTGGAATGTAAAGTGATGCCTGGACGTCTAAGTCTTCACAAGCAATAATAGAAGTTGTCGAAAGCAACGATAGTAAATTCAATGAAAAAACTTATCTGGCTAATAGTGGCCCTGATGGTAACTGGCGCAACCGTTTGGTTCTTTGCCAGGAACGGAGAGACAGCAACCCGGTCCTATCGCTTCGTGACCCTCGAAGAAGGAGACCTGGAATCAGTGGTTTCGAGCACAGGGACTCTGGACGCGGTAACGACCGTCCAGGTCGGTACGCAGGTGTCAGGAATTATCAACAAGATATATGTCGATTTTAATGACGACGTCAAAAAAGGTCAGCTAATCGCACAGTTGGATACCGCTCTGCTGTCCAACGCCGTAGAAGAAGCTCAAGCATCGATTGCTCGAAACGAAGCGCAGCTGAATCAGGCCACGCTCGAGTACGAGCGGACCCAGCGCCTGTTTGAGAATCAGGTTGTCACTGAAATTGAACACAACGCTGCTAAGTACAATTACGACGTTGCCGTCAGTAACCTGAAATCGGCACAAGTCAATCTTAAGCGTTCGCAGCAGAATCTGGACTATGCTACGATCTATGCGCCTATCTCGGGAAAGGTCATCGAACGAAACGTCGATGTAGGTCAGACTGTAGCGGCAAGTCTTTCGGCGCCCCAATTATTTCTTATAGCCAATGATCTTTCCAAGATGCAGATTCTTGCGTCCGTTGATGAGAGCGACATCGGTTTAATTAAAGAGGGGATGGATGCGCGGTTTACCGTCCAGGCGTATCCTGATGAAACGTTCATGGGTGCGGTTCGTCAGGTCCGATTGCAGTCGAGCATCCAGGAAAATGTTGTCAACTACACGGTGGTTATCGATGTTGCCAATACGGATGGAAGACTCCTGCCCGGCATGACAGCGACAGTAGATTTTCTTATTGATACCGTCGATGACGTGCTCAAACTTTCAAATGCTGCGTTAAGATTTTCACCGACTGATGACATGATGCTGGAATTCCGCGAGCGTATGCAAGCACGGATGGCGGCACGTCAAGATTCGACTGGCGGTGCTGCGGCAGGCGACGCTGCCGGTCAGACAGGCTTTCGTCGGGGTCAAGGTGGCGCCGGTAGTTTCGGAGGTGGTGACGGTACGAGCCGGAATCGCGAAGACTCAGTTTCACTCTGGTATCTCGACGAAAATGGCGCACTGAACATGTCGCGAGCGCGACTTGGGATTACCGATGGTCAGATGACACAGGTGACGGGTCGTGGACTCGAGGCTGGGATGCAGATCATTGCTGGTGTCACCGCAGGTACATCGACGGCTTCGACGGAATCAACGAATCCATTCCAGACGCAACAGCAGAGTGGTGGATTCAGACGTCCCGGATTTTAACTCCACGGATTACACCTAAATAATCAGAAGAGGATATATCCAGTGGGGAATACAGTTATTCGCACGGAAGGACTCGAAAGGGTCTACCAGATGGGGAAGACAAAAGTGCGAGCCTTGCGCGGCGTCGACTTCAGCGTTGAACGCGGTGAGATGATTGCAATCATGGGGGCTTCCGGGTCAGGAAAGTCGACGTTGATGAACATTCTTGGCTGCCTGGACCTGCCTACGTCAGGCACCTATCACCTGGACGATGTTCGGGTGGACAAATTGTCGAGAAACGAGTTGGCGGACATTCGAAATACTAAAATTGGATTCGTCTTTCAGGGATTCAATTTGTTAGCTCGGACCTCAGCCACTGCGAATGTTGAACTTCCACTGCTTTACGATCGCTCAGGGAAGAAAATTAATTCGAAGGAGCGAGCCGCGAGGGCCCTGGAGAAAGTTGGCCTCGGCGAACGACTGGACCATGAACCGAGTGAATTGTCAGGTGGGCAGCAACAGAGAGTCGCAATTGCTCGTGCTCTGGTAACCGACCCCGCCATCATTTTGGCTGATGAGCCAACAGGAAACCTGGACAGTCGAACGTCAGTCGAGGTCCTTGCACTTTTTCAGGAACTGAACGATCAAGGGATCACCATAATTTTGGTGACGCACGAAGAAGATATTTCTCAATACGCAAAGCGAATTGTTGAGCTTCGAGACGGCCTCATCATTCGCGATGAGGTCATTGCCAATCATCGTAGGGCTGCACATGATCTTGCACAGCTTACAACGTTAGAGGTACCCGCATAATGAAGGGATCACGTCTTATAAAGATTGCATCGCAGAGCATCCTGAAGAACAAGATGCGTAGCCTGCTCACCATGTTGGGTATTATAATCGGGGTGGGTGCGGTCATCGTTATGGTAGCGATCGGTGAGGGAGCGCAGTCGATGATTCAGAGTCAGATCAACTCGCTCGGCACAAATTTGATAGTAATCAGCCCGGGTTCCAGTTCGTCGGGCGGCGTCAGTGGAGGTGCCGGTACTTTTAATCGCTTGAAAGTAGAGGATGCCGACAAGCTTCGAAACGAGAGTGTCTTCCTCAGTGGAGTCTCGCCAGAAATATTTACCCGAACCCAGGTTATCGGCGGCCAGGGGAACTGGCGTGCGACCATCAATGGTGTCTCGACAGACTATCAGTTTATCCGCGACTGGGATGTTGTCAGCGGAAGGTTTTTTGATCAGGCAGATGTCCGAGGCAACAAGCGCGTCGCCGTGCTCGGGTCGACTGTTGCCGGTAATCTGTTTCCCGATCAGGATCCTGTTGGGCAGCGCATACAGATTCGGAATGTACCTTTCGATATCATTGGCTTGTTGGCGACGAAGGGTCAGACTGCCAGCGGTGATGACCAGGATGATGTCATCCTGGCTCCTTACACCACGGTTCAAACCAGACTTAGTGGCAGGCAGTTTGTCCCGCAAATTCTGGCGAGTACAGCTAATCCTGGTGACATCCCGGCTGCGCAGGAGGAGATTACAGCCATAATGAGAGAAGCCCACGGGCTTGCTTCATGGGAGGAATCCGATTTCACTGTCCGAAATCAGACTGACCTTGCGGATACCGCGCAGGGGACCACCGAAGTTATGACCATGCTTTTGCTCGCCATTGCTTCTATTTCGCTTCTCGTCGGTGGGATAGGCATCATGAACATTATGCTGGTCTCTGTCACGGAGCGTACTCGGGAGATTGGAATCCGGATGGCAATAGGAGCTCGAGGTTCGGATGTAATGACTCAGTTTCTGGTTGAAAGCATCGTCATGAGCATTCTTGGCGGCGCAATCGGGATTCTCATTGGGTTTGTCGGGAGCTACATCCTCGGCCAGGCTACAGGGTGGAGTACGACGATTCGGCCCGATACTGTGATCGTGGCACTCGGATTTTCCGCGGCGGTAGGCATCTTTTTTGGCATGTACCCGGCCAGAAAAGCTTCTCGATTGGATCCTATTGAGGCCCTTCGTTACGAATAACAACCATATATAGTTGTGTTATGATAAAACAACTAATAAATGTTGTTTTAAAATGAAACAATATATATTTGATGTATGTATCCGATACAATTGAATATAGTTGTATTATCGATAAGGGGCCGTGCTAAAGAGCGTAATAACTGGCGACATTGTTGCCTCGACAGATCTATCGGGATCCCAGCGCCAGGAGTTACCCGATCACATCCGGAAGGCGTACCGACGATCGGGCGAGCTATTTCCCGAGGCCCTGCCGTACGACATCGATATATTTCGCGGCGATAGTATTCAGATATACGTCGAAGATCCGACGGTGGCACTGCCGATAGCCGTGCAGTTCAGAGCATGTATGAAGTTCACCGCCGGTGTAGAGACACGTATGGCGCTAGCGACAGATACCGTCGAGTTTTTAAAGGTGACGAACATCAGTGAAAGTGATGGAAAGGTGTTTCGTCGGTCGGGCAGGGCATTGAACGAATTGGAAGACGACCACCTCATATGCCTGGCTCCGGTTGATGTCGACGACCAGTATCAACTAAGTCTGGACGTTATTGCTGTGTTGATCGATCATCTGGCCACAGGGTGGACACAGGCACAAGCGCAAGCAATTGCATTGATGATCGAAAGTTTATATCAGGAAAACGAAGCGCACCAGAAATACGTCCGAGAAATGTGGAGTCCCATGACGATTTCTCAGCAAGCTGTGAGCAAACATTTGCAGAGTGCGGCCTGGAAACTTGTAGAAAAGAGTTTTGATTGGTACCGTGATACAATTGGTCGAATAGCAAGTCAGGAGTGATGCCGGTGACCTCGGGGTTTATTTACTTGTTGGCAGCGTATGTCATTACCGAATCGTTTCGTTCGGATGATCGACAGAGTTGGATACGTGATGGATTGTTCGCCTTATTAACAGGCGCGCTTGGTTATGTATTGGCAAGTCAATGGACGATCTGGGTCCCGGCACTCCTGGCTGGTTTATTGCATTTCACAACTGCACGCGTATTGACGCGGGACGATGGGTCTGCCCGTCGCTGGATTGTCCGGCAGGGAGTGATGGTGATCGGGGTTTTCGTACTTGCGAACGTTTTTGGGCTGCTAGCACGAACGCAGCTGCATACTTTCGTCGAGAATTTTGATGAGATCATCATTGTAGGGACAGCCATTCTCCTCGTACTTCCGTTTGGAGTTCAATTCATGACGAAGGCGATTAGACCGTTTTCTGTTGTGCAGGCTGCCGAAGGCGCGGGAGGATTTGCGAATGGCGGGAAGGTGATTGGTCAGTACGAGCGTTTGCTGATTCTCATCTTCGTCCTCGCAAGCGCACCGACCGCTATAGGATTCCTGGTAGCCAGCAAATCTGTGTTTCGCTTCGGAGATTTGACAGATGCATCCAGCCGCAAGGCAGCAGAGTATATCCTCATCGGAACTCTGATGAGCTTCACCTATGCATTGACCATTGCATTTGGAGCAAAATATTTACTGGAAAACATCGCGTAGTCAAACAGTCGTCAGCATTAACATCCAACACGATTCAAAATTCTGTGGGTGCGCGCCTTGATTGCAGGTGGGATTATTTACCGGCGGCAGTATGCGGACATGTCATGAAAAAACGACTCACAAAGGTATCTGAAAGCAAAAAACGCCGAGGGGGCCACCACTCCTCCTCCCCGGTAGCAACTTAATCACATTTTCCCCCTACGCCCAATGAGAAAATGCTAAAAACTTCCTAGACTTTTTCCTAGGAAAATGAACAGATCACATCCCGATTGAAAAATGCCGCGAGAGATACCTATCCGCCTACGTAATTGCGTTCGCAAACAGTCCAGTTAACAATCTTTAGAAACGCGGAGACATAATCCGCGCGGCGATTCTGATAATTCAGGTAATAGGCATGTTCCCAAACATCAATTCCAAGAACAGGCGTTAGCCCACGACTGATCGGTGATTCCTGATTCGCCGTTGTCACGATATCTATATCCCCACCCGGACCATCCGCCACCAACCACGCCCAGCCACTGCCAAAGACCGTCAGTGCAGCCTCCTTAAATCCCCCTTCAAAAGATTTAATGGAGCCAAAGTGTTCTTCGATCGCTGCCGCCAGCCGGCCAATCGGTCGATCGGGTCCACCGGGCGAAATCATGTCCCAAAACAGGCTGTGATTGTAATAACCGCCACCATTGTTGATAATGCTGGTGCGAACAGACTCCGGCAAATCAACCGCTCCGGTCAGGAGCTCCTCAATTGAAGCCTCATGCAACGTCGGGTGAGCCTCGAGAGCGCTATTCAAATTGTTCGTGTAGCCTTGATGGTGCCGACCATGATGTATTTCCATTGTCTTCGCATCGATCATAGGCTCAAGAGCACTGTAGGCGTAGCGGAGTGCCGGAAGCTCAAATGGATAATGATTTCTCACCCCGCGTACCATGGCAGGCGATGCACCTGACGCTCCTGAAGCATGTAGAAATTTGCTCGGCAAGAATGCCGTACTTACACCTGACAACGCTACCATCTGTAAGGCTCGTCGGCGACTGATTAACGTTTTGTCCATCATACTACTTTAATTTCCTCTATTGAAACTTTAGATACTTCGACCCGGCAGTTGTTACCCCGATCAATCATGCGTCTCCCGGACAGCGTATACACAGTCCTCGCATCTGGTATCCCGAGCGACCGAAAAAGTTTTAACCAACATCAAGAGACAGGAACTTCTCCAATCAAAAACCAAATCCCGTTACGCCTCGGTACTCAATCTCAAACCGGCCGGGACGAAAAACCTTTCCGAAAAATCGAAAAGCCACTGTGCTATAAATGCCAGAAGGGCAGCAGGGATGGCCCCTTCCAGAATTAATGCGGTGTCGTTCAGTCGGATTCCAGTCAGGATAGGTTGGCCCAGTCCTCCGGCTCCGATCAACGCTCCAAGCGTTGCGGTTCCAATGTTGATTACCGCCGCGGTCTTTATCCCAGCGAGTATGGAACGCGAAGCCAGAGGCAACTGAATCTTAATTAATCGGGTCCACCGATCAAGACCCATGGCTATAGCCGATTCGTCCAGGTCTGGTGCAATACTTACGAGCCCCGTATACGTATTACGAACGATAGGGAGTAGGCTGTAAAGGAAGAGGGCTACGATTGCAGGGACAGCACCAATTCCCAGGAGAGGTATCATGAAAACCAGGAGAGCCAGTGATGGAACAGTATAGAGGCCTCCTACGATAGCCAAAATAATACGTCCAGCTATATCATTCATTGAGGCAGCGATCCCGAGCGGTAAGGAGACAAGGATCGCAATAGTCAATGAGATTAAGACGAGCACCATGTGGTCTCGGGAATTTCTAACAATGCGGTGAGTCCTGGACTCGATGTCTACAGGTGCTACAAAAATTTCCAATCCCTTGAGAAACTCCGAAGCCAGTTCCGATGGGTTTCGGCCATCAAGTTTGGCTCCCGCGTTGAGCCGGATCATTAACTCCGCTGGTATTTTACCCTCGAGGGCTCGTATCGCTCTGACAAACTCAGGTGCGGTCTCTGCAAGTTCCGACCTGTACAAATAGACCGCGTTGTAGGCGGGAAAAAACGATCGATCGTCGTCGAGCGTTACAATGTCATAGTACTCGATTTCGGCATCCGTCGAATACAAATCAATGACATCAACGTTGCCCTCGGCGAGTCCTCGATACGCAATATCGTGATCCATACCGCGAACAAACTTGGGCGCCAAATTGTACGCGCCTCGCAAGGCCGGCCACCCATCGCCTCGTGCCAGAAACTCATTGGAAAACCCGAACCTTAGGTCCGGGAAATTGCGGAGATCCGAGATCGAAGTGATACCCGTCCGCGATGCCGTCTCTCGTGAGATCCCAAGGACATACGTATTGTCGAATCCAAGTGACGGCGAAACAGAGACACCATATTCGGAAAGCTTTTCGGCAAGGTTTGCTGCATCGACTTGGGCACCGGCGAAAATCTCCTCATAGATCGTTCCCGAATACTCCGGGTAAATATCAATATTTCCACTCTTCAGTGCACCCCACAATACTTGTGTACCTCCCAACTCTGCTCGGTGCTCAACCTGCATCTTCGAATCAGTTGCGAGATGGGCCGCGATTTCTCCGAGGATAATGTTCTCTGTAAATTTCTTGGAGCCTATCACGACGTCCTGTGCAGTCGCACGCTCGAGCGGCAACACGAGCAATACCGCTACCAATGAAACAAATCGGATCATGCTATCGCCTCGATAAATTTCGAAGCGGATTGCTCCTGGGCGCGAATGAATTCATTTACAAAAACATCATCCCGATTGGCGGCCAAATCTTTTAGGGAGCCGACCTGAACGATTGATCCTTCATTCATCAATATGAGTTCATCGGAGAAATATGAAGCCTCGGCCAGATCGTGTGTAATAAGGACAACCGTCTTGTTCAACCGCTGAAAAATCGCTTTCAGGTCTTTCTGCAAATCGGCACGGACAATTGAATCGAGCGCTCCCAATGGCTCATCGAGAAGGATGATCTCGGGGTCGTGCATCAACGCGCGCATGATGCTAACCCGCTGCCGTTGACCGCCAGACAATTCGGCCGGATAACCGGACAAGTGTCGACTGTCTAACTGAACAACGTCAGCCAATTCAGCTATCCTGCTGTCTATCCGTTTGTTAGTCCACGTAAGCTGCTCAGCCAGAATGGAAACGTTTCGATAACATGTGAGATGCGGAAAGAGGCCACCCTCCTGGATAACATAGCCGGAGAGTCGTCTGATTTCTGACACCGTTTCCGAGTTCAACTGCAGTCCACGGACCGTGATTGAGCCCGCGTCAGGCGTAATGAGTCCGACTATTGCTCTAAGGATCGTAGATTTACCGCAACCGCTTGGCCCGATGATAGATGTTGTGCTGCCGCCTCGAAATGAGTGACTGAAATTGTCGAGTGCCCTGGTTTTTCCGTAAGCTTTGAAGATATTCTCGAATACGATCATAAACAGTATTTATCGCGGCATACAGGATAGTGGGCAGTCCGCATCCAAAATAGCCTTTTGTCGAACAATAATTATCTCCCCGTAACGTTGTAGCACCATTGCCCCGTCAACTTTACTAAATTCTGAAGTCATGAAAACATTCGTTACTGCCCTTCTCTTGATCATTCCTACTCTGGCGTTCGCCCAGCAAGGCACCGTCACCTACGTAGAGGCGATTAAGCTCGACATGGAACTGCCTCCCGAAATGGCTCACATGGCTGACGAAATTCCAACGTCACAGACATCTACCAAAGTGCTGTATTTCAACGAAAATGCTGCGCTGATGAAAGATGCTCCGGCGGATTCCGATGAAGACGGAAACATCGAAATCGGGAACGATAATTTTCAAGTCAAGATGGTGGTAGCGGACAATGAGTCTGAATTCTTTTCGGACTTCGCGAACGGTACGCTGGTAGAAAAACGAAATTTCATGGGCCGAAAATTTATCATCAGCGGAGATGGTGAACCTATCGCGTGGAAACTGACTGGAAATCAAAGCGAGTATCTGGGCTACCTCTGCCAGGAGGCAACTGCGACCAGAGACAGTGTCAATATCGTTGCCTGGTTTACTCCCGAAATTCCTGTCTCAGCTGGCCCCGCTACGTATAGCGGCCTGCCAGGCCTCATCCTCGCCGTCGACATCGATGGTGGCAATAGAGCCTACACCGCTACAAAGCTATCTCTCGATCCTGTTGATCCCGCTCTTATCGCTGCACCTACCAAAGGAAAACAGGTGACACGTTCAGAGTTTGAGCAAATCATGGAGGAGAAAATGAAAGAGATGGGTGCTGAACGTAGTGGTCGAGGTGGATTCAAAATCACTATCGACAACTAGATCCTAACTGGCGACCCGAAGCGGGTTCGCCGTCCCCTTGTTCACCCCAAGCGGCTCCTTCGATGACGTTACCCTCCCGCCCGGCATGGCGAGTACTCCTATGTGCACTTTGTTTAATATTTAGTGTACAATCAGAATTGCAAGCGCAGCAACTGCGCTCTGTTACAGGTATCGTTGTTGATGCCACCAATAGCGCGCTCGAAGGAGCTACCGTTGTTGCTCTGCAGAGTGCCGATTCAACCCTCGTGAGTTTTGGTACAACTAACTCCGAAGGCAAATTCATCCTTCGCCGGTTGAGACAGGGTGACTACCTGCTTCAAATCACCTTCGTCGGATATGCAACGTTGTCATCACCATTCAAGATCGTTGACTCTGATCTCGAACTCGGTGAATTCATACTGGAGGAGTCAACGACGGAACTGGACGAGCTAACTATCAGCGCCGACCATATCCCGATGCTGATTAAATCTGATACGCTTGAATACAACGCAAATGCATTCAGCGTCCGACCGAATGCGAATGTCGAGGAGCTCCTTCGGAAACTTCCCGGCATCGAAGTCGATCGTGATGGAGGTATCAAAGCTCAGGGTGAAGACGTCGAGAAAGTTCTTGTAGATGGTAAAGAGTTTTTTGGAGATGACCCGAAAATAGCGACACGGAATCTTCCTGCCGATGCGGTCGACCGCGTTCAGGTATTTGACAAACAGTCGGATATGTCTGAGTTCACCGGTGTCGACGACGGTAATGAACAAAAGACTATTAATCTGCAGCTTAACGAGAACAGCAAGAACGGGTATTTTGGGAATATCACTGGAGGATACGGACCGGACAACAGGTATGACGGAAAGCTAAACGTCAATCGGTTCAGCCCGAAAATGCAACTGTCAGCGTTGGGAAATCTGAACAATATCAACAGGCAGAGTTTTTCGTTTGGAGACTATATCAACTTTATGGGTGGGATGCAATCGTTGATGTTTGGCCGAGGTGGAGCAGATTTTTCAGGTGTACCCGTCGGGGGGGGAGCGACTGACGGCATCTCGACTACGACATCCGGTGGCATTAATTTCAACTACGATTTTAGCTCACGCACGTCACTGCGAAGCAGCTACTTTGTCAACTACCTGGATAATAATCAGGAACGAACATCACGGTCGCAGCAGTTAGTTGGATCGGAAGCGTCTTCGCTAGTCGAAAGCGATAGCGATCAGGACAGTGAGAATTTTAATCATCGACTGAATGCAAATCTCAAACATAAAATCAGTGATGGTCAAGATCTGTCAGTTCGCGCAACCCTCCGAGCATCGGATGCGTCGGTGTCTAGTCTAAGCAATCGGAACGCATACGGAATTGACGAGCAACTCCAGAATGACAGTAGGACGACCTATTCGTCCAACGGGGATGACCTGGGGGGAGATGCAACACTCGTATATCGGAAGCGGCTCGGTACCTCTGGCAGAAGCCTGGTCTCCGAAACGAGCTCTCGCTTTAACGACTCAAGTGTTGATGGCAATCTGAATAGTCTCAATTCATTCTATGAAGACGGAGACCTGCTTACCAGTGAGGAGCTGGATCAGTTGCAGAACCAACAAAGCGAAAACCTGACACTATCGCAGGAATTTATATACACAGAACCCCTCGGGCGGAAACGATATTTGCAATTCAGCGCTGAAGGTCGACAGGTAAAAGAAATTGAAGAAAAAGAGTTTCTGGACATCATCGGCGAGAACGTTACCCTCAACGAAGAATTGAGCTCTGAATTTGACCGTACGTATTCGTATGCTCGCGGTGGTGCAACACTCAGGGTTGAGAAAAAATCCTTTGACTATGCTGTCGGAACGGATGTTCAGGCATCGATGCTTAAAGGAACCGTTGTAGATGAAGGTGCGACGATTAGTAGCGACTACTTTCACGTCTTGCCTAACGCCCGATTCAACTACAATTTTTCTCAATCACGAAGCTTGGAAGTGCGTTACAGGTCTGGTACGCGTGAGCCGAGTATTCGCGATCTTCAGCCGTTCGTAGATAATACTGACCCGCTCAATGTGTATGTAGGAAACCCGGATCTTAAACCAGAATTCGCACACAACCTCAACGGCAGGTTCATGCTGTTTGATCAATTCTCGTTTACCAATTTCTTTGTATTTGTCCGAGCCGGGTATACCCAGAATAAAATTGTCTCATCACGAACAATAGACGAACAACTGCGGCAAACCTGGACGCGAGTAAACAGGGATGGGGACTGGAATCTTGCCGGAAACATCTCCTTCGGAACTCCTATCCGAAAGTTGGGAATGAAAATCAACCTCCGGACTGCAACTCTCTACAACAGAAGCGCCGAATACATCAACAACGAAGAAAGCAGAAATAGTCTGCTCAGGCAATCGTTGGATACCGCTCTCGAAAACAGAAACAAGGCAATAGTTGATATTCGTGCCGGAACGAAATTGTCTCTCAATGTCAATCGTTATTCGCTAAACGAACAACTCAACCAACAGTACATCAATAAGACGGTGTACGCTGACGCCTCGCTGTCGCTCGGCGACAATTGGGTTTTCTCAACAGCTCTCGACTACCAGATATTCTCAAAAGAAGTCTTCGGCTCTGCCCAGGACATTCCCCTTTGGGAAGCCGAAATTGCTCGAAACGTTTTGCAACAACGTGCCCAGATCAAGCTTGCCATCCTGGATATTCTCGACAAAGATATCGGTGTGAATTACTCTTCGTCGGGGAGCTACTTTTCTGAAGACAGGGTCAATTCACTCGGGCGATATATGATCTTCCGCTTCGTCTACAATCTGTCTGGAGTAAATTCCGGTAGAGATCACGGCACTATCGACATTCGTGGATAGTCTATCCAGTACTCTGCATGGCAGCCGCTATCCCGTTCACGCTGAGGAGTAATGCATGCTCAATGCGGTCATCACTTTTCCTGGACGCACGACGTCGCGTCATCAATTCTATCTGTAACAGATTGAGCACGTCGGTGTACGAGTTGCGAAGTCGTATAGAGTTCTTGATGACACCCGCGTCGTCGAGCAGTTCCGCTTGTCCGGTTATTTTCAAGATTGCTGCTTCGGCATTACGAAAGTCTGCGGCAATGAGTTCATGAAATTGTTTCGACGCCGCGTCCTTCGATAGCCTTTCTGAGTACTCGGCAGAAATTTCGAGCCTCGCCCGACCCATCTCAAGCTGGGCATTATTAATAACCGCAGTAAAAAAAGGCCACTCCCGATACAACTTCTGCATCATTGGCAAGTTGTCCGGATCGTCCTCAACAGCTGCCCGTAGAGCTTTTCCTGAACCGAACCAGCCGGGTACGACGTAACGCGTCTGCGTCCACGCAAACACCCACGGGATAGCTCGGAGACCCTCAAAATCAACCTCGTCAGCACTTTTCCTGGAAATTGGTCGCGATGCTATCGGTAGTCGACTGATGTGTCCGATGGGTGTAATAATCGTATACCACTCCCACAGCTTTTCGTTATTGACGAAACGCCGGTATTCTTGCATGGAAGTATCCGCGATTTCGCCGAGCAATTGAGCGACCCTGGATTGTGCGTCAACAGAAGATCGTGATTCGAAAGGTGCCAGGATTGTCGCGTGCGTAATCTGTTCTAGATGTCTGTGGGCTATTTCGGGCAAGGCATAACGAAATGAGATGACCTCACCCTGTTCTGTAAAACGAATTTTGCCGTTGTGAGTCACCTTGGGCATTGCAGATATGGCCTGACCGGCACGACCACCACCACGACCGACGGTCCCACCCCGGCCGTGAAACAAGCGGAAGTCCACTCCATGCTGCACGCACGTTTGGCCAATTCTCTCCTGCGCCAGATGAAGTGCCCAGTTGGCCATCCAGTATCCACCATCCTTGTTACTATCAGAGTAACCGAGCATAATCTCCTGAAGATTATTGCGGGCAGCGAGCTGTTTCTTGTAGACAGGATGCGCATACAGCTCGGCTAGAAATGTGTCAGCATGTTGAAGATCTTCAATCGTCTCAAACAACGGAACAACGTCAAGGTGTGTCGAGACGACTCCGTCTGTCAAACTCCATAGGCCGACTTCTTTGGCAAGAATCAGGACTTCAAGCAAGTCGGATACCGTATGTGTCATGCTCACGATGAAACTACCAAGTGCCGACGGTTCATCTCTGACAATCTCTGCCATGACCTGGAACGTCGAGACGACGTCCTGTGTGCTCTCTGAGAGTTGAACATTGTGAGGCAGGAGTGGGCGTGCATTCCTTAATTCATCAGAGAGCAATTGCACTCTCTCGTCTTCCGGGAGCGACGCATAGTCAGAAAAGACACCTCCAATCTTAAGTATTTCACTTATCGCTGATTCATGCACCTCGCTGTGCTGGCGGACGTCAAGTGCCGAAAGATGTAACCCAAACGATTCGGATTGTATTTGCAGGCGTCCAAGTCGTCCACTGTCGACCAGTTCGGAGAATCCCGAGGTGCGAAGCGACTCGCTGAGTATGTTGAGGTCTGCCCTGAGTTGCTCGACAGAATAGACAGCGGGTGCACCCGGGACGAAACCATTCGTGGTGTCGAAGTGATTGATGAGCATTTCCAGTCGCTGCATCATATAACTGATCTTATGGCGATATGGCTCATGCCGAAATTGACGCAACTGAAATGCTGGAAGGTCAATTTCGTTTTCGTCACGGGCGAGCGATTCATTTAGCATCGGCGGAATCGGAGCCTGTCGTTCCGAGATACTTAACTCCCTTCGCAGGTCGCGCAATTCAGAAAGATACAGGGAGGCGGCGGCACGGCGCTGCATCTTCAACGTCTGTCTGGTTACATCGGCCGTCACTTTCGGATTACCGTCGCGGTCACTACCTATCCAGGACCGAAACCTGAGGCATATCGGTACGTCGACGTCTTCACCATAGTGACGTAAAAGTGCCGCCCGAAGATCTTCGTGGATTTTCGGGATGGTTTGCCATACACTGTTTCGAATGAAATAGAGTCCGTTCTCAACCTCTTCAATAACCGACGGACGCTCCGCACGGATCTCATCTGTCGCCAGGAGCAGAACGATCTGATTGTAAATGTCGTCAAGAATTTCACTTTCCTCGTCCGGAGTCGGATTGCTGTTCCGAAGTGTAAAGATTAGCTCTCCAATATGTTGTTGCTTGTACAGAATGCTCCGGCGACGAGCTTCCGTCGGATGCGCAGTGATCGTCGGCTGAATGTCCAAACGGTCCAGTAGTGCGCGTACTTCTTCTAGAGGGATGCCTTTGGATTTAAGTCGAGCAATTGCTTCGTCCACCGACTCATCTCGTGGTTCATCAGCTGTCGCCGAACGCGCTCGCTCTCGATTGATACGAGTGATCTCTTGCTGTTCGGCCTGATTGACAAGATGGAAGAACACCGTAAACGAACGCAAGAGCCACATGATTTGCTCAAGGTCGAGAACACTAATCCGCTCGATAGCGCGCAGCCTTAATTCTGGATCGTTTGCTTCAATAGATTTCTTGCACAGCTGTCGAAGCTCTTCGACGAGCAGGTAGCTCTGCCTGCCTGCGTGCTCCTGAATGACTTCGCCAAGGAGGCTGCCTACCAGATTGATCTGCTCGCTCAGCGGCTGCGAAATGCCAGTTCCCTCTGCACCTATACTCAATCCTTCCAGGCTACGCATAATGTATTTTTGTAAGATGGTGGTATATGCGAAAGATACGGAAAATTGATTGCTCGACATTTGAGCATCTGTCGGAAGCTAGTCAGTAGTTTAATTATACCACATCCGTCGATTCTTGCCTCTCATATTCCATTGCGAACCGTTTGCACACCCGATATATTGTGAGGACAAGGATTAATCCACGACACCCAACTGATAAAATGCGTTCGCCAGCACATATTTCGCTCCTACTTGCCTGTTTTGTGGTTACAGCTGTTGCTGTTCCGATCGCCTCCGCGCAGCACGCTCATGGCGGCGCCGGGCATTCCGGTGAAGCCCATACACCCGACCCTATCACCAGTGCGGTCCTTCCGCTTCCAGAAGCCATGCGTGATAACGCGACTGTTCTTGGTTACGACGATGACGAGAAAGTATCAGTTTTACGTCAGGGTACAAACGAAATGTATTGCCTGGGTGACAAACCTGGTGACGATAGATTTCAGGCGGTATGCTATCACAAGTCTTTGGAGCCGTTCATGGCACGTGGCCGCGAGCTACGTGCACAGGGTGTATCAGGAAAGGACGTGCTGGAAAAACGCCACCAGGAAATGGATCAGGGACTCCTTGAGGCTCCATCGCAAGGGGCAGTTCTCTACAATATGATGATGGACCTGAAAGATTTTAATCCGGAGACAGCTACGCCGGCATTATATGCTATCTATACGCCAGGTGCTACCGAGGAAACAACCGGTCTTTCATCGCAACCACCTGCTCCTGGGGCACCCTGGATTATGCGAGCCGGAACACCTTCGGCCCATATTATGATTGTCATTCCAGGCAAACACGATCACTAGTTCGCTGACTGCTAGCGTCAGGGAATACCGCCAATGCGTCTTTATTCGATAGGGCTAGTGTTAGTCTGTCAGAGCCTGCTCTCGCTTCAGGCTGTGGGCCAGCATGAAAACGATTCCCTGGCCATTCGGGCCACGGCACTGGACTATATCGAGGGATGGTACGGCGGCGACGCGGCGCGCATGGAACGGGCTCTACACCCGCACCTGGCGAAACGTTTTGTAGAAGATGTTCGGAACGGTCAAGTAAGGCTGACGGATACCAGTGCCCTTGAATTGGTCCAACAGGTTCGTGCAGGAGGGGGTACCGGTACACCCGAAGTTGAGCAACGGATGGACGTTACCATTCTCGACATCTTTCAAGGTGTCGCCAGTGTTCGTGTCGACGCCCACGGTTGGATCGACTACATGCACCTCGCCCGCTTCGACGAGAATTGGGTGATTGTCAACGTGCAATGGGAGATTCGCGAATAGTCAGACGTTACATTCGCTGCTTGAAGTCTGATTCCATAAGGAGCCAGGTGTCCGGATCGAGGACTACTCTTTCTGGCGCTGTCGTGACCGGAATCCGGAATGTTTCTTTTGTCTTACTGAGATATATCGTCTTGATGCTCGGAAGCATCTCACCCTCCAGGTAGACCCCAATCTGGATTGGCAACTCGAAAAAACTGCCATCGGATTGCACTTGTTCAAGTCGGACTTCCAGAGTCGTGTCACCGTCCATTGCCCAGTCGCCCGAAACTACGGGGTGACCCGGTTTGTAAAGCCACTGGTCGAAGAATGTGCCAAGGTCGCGCCCGGATGATAATTCCATGTGCCGACGGAAGTCATCAGTAGTCGCATTTATATCCTTAAACTCCTCATAGTACGTTTGAATACCCGACCAGAAAGCGTCGTCGCCAACAAGGCCGCGTAGCATGTGTAACGTCCAACTACCTTTCTGGTATGTTTGCCGTGTTGTGACCTGCGACATGTCGGACAGGCCATCGTGGATAAGAACGTAGTCCGGTCGAGAGTCATAAAACGTTTTAACCTGCGCGTAGCTTTTCTTTAGTCCATCGACAAACGCTTCGCGGCCGTATGCATGCTCGATGAACAGGAGCGTAAAGTACGTCGCAAATCCCTCGCTGAGCCAGACATCATCCCAGTCATATTCGGTTACAGCGTTGCCAAACCATTGATGTGCTATCTCATGGATGATGACATTACGCCATCGTTCGGATCGATCGCCTGTTACGGAGTCATCACCGTAAAAGATCGCTGAAGCCGCCTCCATACCGCCACCGACGCTGTTCGACTGGATGTTGGCGAGTTTCTCGTATGAGAACGGTCCGATGTAGTCGGAGTAAAATTCAAGAGCCTTCTTGGTAGGAACCGCGAAGTCGTAAAAGCCGGCGTCCCTGTCCTGATGATAGACCCACGTCTGAATAGACTTGCCCTCAAAAGTGTCGACATATTGAACAGCGAATCGTGCAACTCCCAGCACGTATAGCCAAGATGCTATCGGGACCGATTGTTTCCAGTGAGTTAGTTTGTTTCCATTGCCGAGACTCGTCTCCTCGAGCTTCAACCCATTCGATATTACCTGATAGTGATCAGGCGCGGTGACTATAAACTCGCACATCGCTTTGTCGTAGGGGTGATCAATTGTCGGCAACCAGTTGCGTGCCCGGTTTGGCCAGTTGTCACTGAAGAATGTCCGGTCTCCATACTTGTTGTCACCGATGATCAATCCTGTTGCGGGGACTCCAGAATAGGAGATCTCAACCGTTATTCGTTCGCCATTTGTTGACGGATTGAGTAGGTCAATCAGGAGTACATCGTTCTCATGACTAAACGAGGCGGAGGCTCCGCCGACAGTGACATCGGTTACGTTCATTCCCGAGCTGCCATCGGCGACAGTTCCGATGAGATCCAGCCGCACTTGCCTGACGCCGTCAGACCTGAAAGCGAGATCTATTTTCGCCAGGCCAACAATCCGGTCAGACTCGTCCGACAGAGTAAGATGGAACGCATAGTTGATGGCATCGATCGACGGATTCTTTGGGTAGTCGTCGGCGACGGGTGAGAGGCTGGATAAAACTCCAATTAAAAGTATGAGGATCATTGCTTGAGCGCGGAGTGGTGAAATAAATGGGAAGGGTGGTATCGGATAGCGCCAAGATAAGCGAGTGCCTGCTTTTGCGCCGGGCGGTCTTCACCACGGAAAGCTAAGGCCGGGTACCCGGAAAAAGGCAAAAAGGCCGGCAAAATGGGCTCAGCTGCGGCTGTTTACAGCATTATTTGCCCACAGGTGCAACTTTCTTTCGTTATCAATCGTTTAGTTGAACAAATTGGTTAAACTATTTAGTTAATTTATTTCAACTCCTGCCAGTGCCAGGTTAAATGGATAAAGACTCGACAACAGAAGACCTGATTTTTGACGCAGCCAGATCAGTGTTCGAGGAGCAGGGGCTGGGCGGATCGCGCATGCAGGAAATTGCACGAAGGGCCGGAATCAACCAGTCCATGCTGCATTACTATTTCCGGACTAAGGCCCAGCTTTTCGACGCAGTATTTGAAAAGGCTATGGCTGAAGCATTGCCCCCGGTGCTGGCAATCCTCCGGTCAGATACTCCGCTGCTCGACAAAATTGAGAAGTTTGTCGAATCGTACCTGACAATGCTCGCGCACAATCCCCATCTGCCCGGTTTCATCCTCGAAGAATTGCGAAGAAACCCGCAACGATTGCGAGACATTGCCGGAAAGCAAACGACCGGGGTCTTCTCGGTTTTTGCGTCACAGGTTGAAGAGTCCGTCGCCAACAAAATAATCAGACCGATTGCCGCAGAACATCTCTTTGCTAACATGCTCTCTCTTTGTGTCTTCCCGTACGTGGCACGTCCGATGCTGCAGACCGTAGTCGGATTTACAGATGACGACTACACAAGGATGCTCGCAGAGCGAAAGGTTCAGGTAACTCGTTTCATTCTAGACGCGTTGAAGCCGTGATGTTTACTCTACTCATTCTCGTGCAGGCACTCCTGCCAACCCTTTCCGTTGACAGTTCCCACACGAGTACCGATTCACTCACTCTGCAACAAGCCTATCTGGAAGCAGAAGAATCAGCTCCGATAAGGTCTGAACTTGAAATTCAATCGCTGACAGCCAGACTCAAACAACAAAACTATTCGACCACGTATTATCCCGAGTTGGCCTTCACGAGTCAGGCCGTCTATTATTCTGAAGTCGCAAGAATACCTTTTTCGATACCTGGACAAACAGCCCCGACCGTTAGCAACGACCAGTACAAGGTCGGTCTTGGACTCGAGCAAATACTTTATGACGGCGGCTCCGTTGCCAGGCGGAAAGCACTGGAAGACGCAACACGCGAATATCAAAACCAGACCGTCATTGTCTCACTCTACGAGGTCCGACAGTACGTTGAACAATCCTTCTTCGGAGTGCTGCTTGCGCGCGCTCACCTCGAATCTATTGTCGTCCGTCTCAATGATCTGCAAACAAAACTGGAAGAGATACATGCTCTCATCGACGAAGGTGTGCTGACCACAACAAGCGCTGACCAGATCGAGGTGGAGGTGCTCCGATTACATCAACAACAGTCGTCGGGAATCCAGGAAGTGGCAACCGCGCTCGAAATTCTCGGCGAATGGATGGGGAGAGAACTTCCGGACGACATCATTCTGCTGGTTCCTGACGTAAATATTTCCAGCGAGACAACCGAGAATCGGCCGGAATTCAAACAGATCTTATTGGCGCGAGATATCCTCTACAAACAGGATGCACTGAGTTCGCTAGCGAAGAAGCCACGACTGATCACATTCGGCGAGATCGCATACGGCAGGGCACCCGGCCTGAATCTTTTCGAAAATGACTTCAAGCCATACTTCTCAGCCGGAATTCGACTGCGCTGGGCGGCATGGGACTGGAATCGCTCCAGCCGGGATCGCCAGATAATCCAACTCAAACAACGATCTCTCGACACAAAAAAACAGCAGTTGGAACGGCAACTAAAAATTGAACTTGCGCAAAAGCTAAAGGAAATCAGGCAAATTCAATCTGCACTTGAAACCGATAATGACATTATTGAACTACGTCGACGTATTCGAATGGACGCAGAGAGCAGGTTCGACAATGGAGTTGCCAACGCGACCGACTACGTTCGAGAAGTCAACGCTGAACAGATTGCAGCTCTTGCGCTGGAGGTCCATCGCCTCGAACTGTCGCGAGCCCTGATACAATATCAGACCATTCAAGGACAAAATGAATAACATGAAACTTCGATCATCGCGTGCTCAGTTAGTCGCGTCTTTTATGGGTCTCATTTTACTTATGATGACTGGATGCCAGGATTCGGATCCTGGTCCCGACGCATACGGAAATTTTGAAGCAGAAGATGTTATCGTGTCGTCCGAAGGAACAGGAAAACTTCTATCATTCGAAGTCAGGGAAGGGGATTTTGTTCGTGCGGGAAAGGTAGTTGGTGTTGTAGATACACTCCAACTGGTTCTTCAGCGACGTCAACTTATCGCAAGCCAGGAGGCTGTGCGAGCTCGAATTCCGAGCGTCGTCGCAGAAATTGAGGTACTTGAAGAGGAAAAGCGCATAGCTCTGGTTGAATTAACCAGGATTGAAAACCTGTTGGCTAGAAACGCAGCGACTTCCAAGCAAAAAGATGATATCGATGGGCGCATCAGTGTTATTGACCGGCAGATACGTTCCATCCGCAGCAAGCACGGGCCTATTCTCGCCGAGGTAGACGTACTGCGTGCACAGGTTGCTCAAATCGATGACAAGATTGAAAGTAGCAAAATAGAAAATCCAGTCGCGGGCACGGTCCTGACGACTTTCGTAAAAGCTTCTGAAATTGTCTGGCCCGGGAAACCACTATACAATATTGCTCCCCTCGATACGCTCCTGCTGCGCGCGTATGTCAGCGGATCTCAACTCGCCAATCTCAAACTCGGGCAGAGTGTGACTGTCCTGATAGATAATGACAATCAAGCGAATACCAAATTTGACGGTATGGTTTCGTGGATCGCGTCAGAAGCTGAATTCACTCCCAAACAAATACAAACTCGCGACGAGCGGACCAACCTCGTATATGCCTTTAAAATCCGCGTTCCCAATCCGGAGGGTATTCTGAAAATCGGGATGCCCGGAGAGGTCATATTTGGCGCAGTGCGTACAACAAATACCGGCCAGTAGTGAGTCTATGAATACGGACCAGGCAGCTGTACATATTAAGGATGTTAGTCTATCATTCGGTTCCGTCAATGCGTTGACGAACATCTCAATGGATGTAGGTCGCGGTGAATTATTTGGATTGATCGGGCCTGACGGAGCCGGGAAAACCTCACTGCTTCGAATACTCGTAACACTCGTTGTACCAGATTCTGGCAGTGCCCGCGTAGACGGCTACGACGTGGTCTCGGACTTCAGGAAGCTTCGGTCTCGCCTCGGATACATGCCCGGTAGATTTTCACTTTACCAGGACCTTACCGTTGAAGAAAACCTCAAGTTTTTTGCTACTATCTTCGGTGCTACTGTTGCGGAAAACTATGATCTGATCAAAGACATCTATCAACAGATAGAGCCGTTCCGAAAGCGCCGTGCGGGCGATCTCTCTGGCGGAATGAAACAGAAGCTGGCCCTGTCATGTGCCTTGATTCACCGACCATCTGTCCTGATTCTCGACGAACCAACAACGGGAGTTGACGCGGTATCCAGGCAAGAGTTCTGGGAGATCCTCGAGAAGCTCAAACATCTTGGAATAACTATTCTTGTTTCGACACCGTATATGGATGAAGCCGTATTGTGTGATCGGGTTGGTCTTATTCAACATGGCAAACTTCTACGAATAGATACTCCAGCCGCGATCGAGGAAAGCTACGAACGCCCGTTGTTTTCTATCCGCCATCCGCGACAATTCGAGGTCCTTGCCCGCCTGCGCTCCGAAGCTAATACCCATTCAATATTTGCCTTCGGTAGTGAGTTGCACTATGCGGACAATCGAATGAATATCTCGGCGCCGGCTGTGCATGCCATGTTGCTGGACTTCGGATATGCAGACATAGAGGTCAATCCTATCGCAGCTGGCATCGAAGACGTATTCATGGACCTGATGGATTCGAGGGAGCTTTCCAGATGAATGCAATCGAAGCGACGGACCTGACAAGGCGATTCGGGGAGTTCACAGCAGTCGATGCGATTAGTTTTTCCGTTAGACGAGGTGAAGTATTTGGCTTCCTTGGTGCTAACGGCGCCGGGAAAACTACAGCCATACGAATGCTGATCGGTTTGCTAAAACCCACTGAAGGATCGGCCTATGTTTCCGGGTTCGATGTGTTCACGGAGCCGGACAAAATAAAAGAAACCATCGGCTATATGAGCCAGCGGTTTTCGTTGTACGAAGACCTAACGGTTCGCGAAAATATTCGGTTTTACGGGGGTGTGTACAAGCTCTCTGACAACGTAATAAAACGCAGGACGACATCGCTGCTTGAACGGCTCGGGCTTGAACACGTTGCCGGCACGCGTATCAAATCGTTACCACTAGGGTGGCGACAGAAGCTATCATTTTCAGTAGCGCTTTTACACGAGCCCGAGATCGTATTTCTGGATGAACCCACCGGTGGGGTCGACCCGGTGACAAGAAGGCAATTCTGGGAATTGATTCACGGAGCCGCTGCACGGGGTACAACCATCTTCGTAACGACCCATTATATGGATGAAGCCGAGTACTGCGATCGAGTTTCAATAATGGTTGATGGGAGAATCGAGGCGCTCGATACACCTGCAAACCTGAAGCAAACCTTCTCGGCAAAGACGATGAATGACGTTTTTCTTCGCCTCGCGCGTCAGGATGTAACCAGCCCGATACAACCGTGAAAAAATTTAAGGGCTTCGTTCTAAAAGAGTTCTACCACATCCTTCGCGACAAACGAACTCTGCTGATTCTTTTTGGGATGCCCGTCATCCAACTCATCCTGTTCGGGTATGCCATTCGTAACGAGATCAATGACGTTAAGGTGGTCATCGTCGACTATTCACAGGATGAAGTCACGCGCCAGATAACGCAACAGCTCCTCTCATCTCCCTATTTCGTAGCCAGTATCGTGACGGAAGATGCCAGCCAGATTGAAACCGCGTTCAGGCAGGGTATCGCAAAAGAAGCCATTGTGTTTGAAAGTAACTTCGCTCAAAAGTTGGTCCGCGAAGGCAACGCAGATATACAACTTATCCTGAATGCAGTAGATCCAAATACGGCAAACACAATTCTGGCATATACCAATGCAATCGTCGCCGAGTTTGTCGGTAAGAACAACCCGGCCAGAGCGAACTTAATTGCCGTTCGGCCTGATATCAGAATGCGATACAATCCTGAGCTCAAGAGTGCCTTCCTGTTTGTCCCGGGCCTGGTCGCTTTGATCTTGATGCTGGTTTGCACCTTGATGACGTCCATAACGATCACACGCGAAAAGGAATTGGGTACAATGGAAGTTCTGCTAGTGTCGCCATTGAAACCAGTTCAGATCATTCTCGGGAAAGTCGTTCCGTATCTCATCCTCTCGTTCGCGAATGTGATAACTATACTTGTCATCGCGAGGTATGCGTTTGATGTGCCAGTCCGAGGTAGTCTGATCCTCTTGCTGGCTGAGAGTCTCCTCTTTATTGTATGCGCACTTTCACTGGGGATTTTAATCTCGACCAGGACTTCATCGCAACAGACAGCGATGATGATATCGCTGGCGGGATTGCTGCTGCCGACTGTGATCCTCTCTGGTTTCATCTTTCCGATATCCAGTATGCCGGCCGCTCTTCAAGTGGTGAGCAATATCGTTCCGGCAAAATGGTTTCTTTCCATCATCCGCGGAATTATGATTAAGGGAATAGGAGTCGAATACGTGTGGAGAGAAACACTGGTGCTGACCGGAATGACTTTCGTGTTCATTCTGGGAAGTGTTCGAAATTTTGGTACCAGGCTATGAGGGCGATATGCGAACAATAAGATTCTTTTTGCAAAAAGAGTTCTTACAGATCTTCCGCAATCGCGCAATGTTGCCGATCATCTTCGTCATGCCCATCGTACAGCTGCTCGTCTTGTCATATGCTGCAACGTTCGATGTGCGCGATATTCAGGTTGGTGTTATTGATTACGAAAAGAGTGAATCGTCACGGCTTCTGGCGGCGAAGCTGGAGGCATCGGGGTACTTCAAGATCGTCGATCAAACTCAGGCTCCGTCACAGACGGAAGCCGATATGCTCTCCGGCGACGTGCAAATGATCCTTTCCATCCCACCCAAGTTCGAACGAGATATCCAGCGTTTCGGATCAGCTGACATTCAAATAATTATTGATGCCGAAGATGGGGCGACGGCAGGGGTAATCCAGGCATATGCCATTCAGATTATATCCAGCTTCAATAGGGAGATACGACTCATCTCCGCCACTCCTCAGACCGCCATTCAGCCATTGACAATAACAACCGTTCCTCGATTCTGGTTTAATCCTGATCAGAATTACACAACATATATGGTGCCCGGTATTCTTGTGGTACTTGTGACGATGATTGGTATGTTTTTGTCATCAATGAACGTAGTCCGAGAAAAAGAAATCGGGACCATAGAGCAACTCAACGTGACGCCGATTCGCAAGCACGAGTTTATTATAGGGAAACTCGCACCATTTTGGATTCTGGCACTTTTTGAACTCGCCATCGGACTGGTAATCGCGAGGCTTGTCTTCGATCTTCCAATGTTGGGGAGTGTTACTCTTGTATTTGCAATCGCGGCGATCTATTTGCTGGTTATGTTGGGCCTCGGGCTCTGGATCTCAACACATACAGAAACTCAACAACAGGCAATGTTCATATCCTGGTTCTTCGCCGTAATATTCATCCTCATGAGTGGTCTTTTTACGCCGAGCGATAGTATGCCGATGTGGGCGCAACGGCTCAATCTCTTGAACCCCATCGCGTACTTCATCGACATCATGCGCCGCATATTGCTGACCGGGGCAACATTCCAGGATGTAATGAAATCCGTTCTGGCGCTGGTCATTTATGCTGTGGTCGTCCTCGGACTCGCCGTCACACAATATCGCAAAGTGTCTACCTAGGAAAAGCGATAATTTGTTGGCGTAGGGAAGTGAATCGGAATTCGGTGTTACTGGCATAAATCTTCGACTAGATAAAAGCTGATGGCGTTTCTATAATGTCAGAATACAGGAATTCAACCCGGCGAAACGCATGAAATCATTTCTAATGTTCCTCCTATTCGTCTGTCTGTTGCCGGTGGCATCTGGTCAGCCGACTAATATTGGGGACGGTGGTCTCGCTGTCGACGCTGTCCTCGAATGGCCTTCGGGAATTGTGGTTGACAGCCAGGGAAATATCCTGATTGCCGAACGTCGTGCAAATCGAATCAGGAGAGTGGACGCTGAAACCGGAATCATTACCACGGTGGTTGGAACAGGTAGGCGAGGGTATAGTGGTGATGGTGGTCCCGCAGTCGATGCCGAGATTTCCATTCCGGAACTACTTGCAATAGACAACGATGACAATCTCTTTATCGCCGACAGAGGGAACGGACGGGTTAGGTATGTCGACGCTGCAACAGGGGTTATCTCTACTATCATCGGGACTGGCTCAACCGGCTATGAGGGAGATGGTGGGCCAGCCGATGAAGCACTGATATCGTCACCGTATGGAGTAATACTCGATGACCGGGGAAACATTCTTTTCGCCGATACTGAAAATCATGCCATCCGAAAAGTCGACATCGAATCCGGTATGGTAACCACGGTCGCAGGATCAGGGGTCGGGGGATTCAGTGGAGATGGCGAACCGGCTACTAATGCGAAGCTTAACAGGCCGCATGTTCTTGTTGTCGATCCCGACGGAAATCTGCTGATCGGAGATAGCGCGAATCAGCGCATTCGGCGCGTCGACAAAACTACGGGTATTATCGAAACTGTTTACGGGAGTGGAGAAGAGGGAATAAGCCCGGATGGTATTCCGGCCT
>CBDUKH010000034.1:0-29748 GCA_965367755.1 uncultured Rhodothermales bacterium | reverse complement strand
GGCTCATCCAATAACAAGACGTCAGGCTCAGACAACAACAACCGACACATGGCAACTCTGCGACGTTCTCCACCGGATAACACATCGACAATCGCATCCTTCGGCGGACATCGTAAAGCGTCCATCGCCATCTCGAGTTTGCTCTCGATATCCCACGCCTGCAAATGATCAATCTGCTCCTGCAACTTCGCCTGCTTCTCCATCAAGACGTCAAAGTCGGCGTCAGGCTCACCAAACTGTTCATTAACCTTATTATACTCCTCGAGTAACCCAACAGCTTCGCTCGCACCTTCCGATACGATCTCCATGACCGTTTTACCCTTTTCGAGATGAGGCTCCTGCTCAAGATATCCGAAGGAAATATTCTTGGCGGAATCAATTGTCCCTTCGTACTCCTTATCCAGTCCAGCAATAATCCGAAGAAGTGTACTCTTACCCGATCCATTCAGACCAAGCACGCCGATTTTGGCGCCATAGAAAAACGACAGATATATGTCGTGGAGGACTTTTTTATTGGTAGATCGGTACGTTTTACCGACCCCTACCATAGAGAAAATAATCTTGTTGTCAGCCAATACGATGCACGATAGAAGTTGTCTGGGGGCAAAATGTAATCCCTAAGATGGAATTTGTTCTTCCGCTTCGGTGTGTTATTGGAGAAGTCCGACCTGCAAGCGTCGTTTCGCCGTTGGCCTCGTTGTCGACCACCAGCACAGCACCAATTGGACCCAAATTACAGGTCCATAATCAATTCGAACAACGTGGTGTCTACTGCTATTGCCGAGCTGGACCGGCGCGCGTTTACTGCATTGTACTCATTGACATGAGGTAATATACTCTCCCGGAGTTGACCTCGGTAGTCATCGAACTCCGGAGACGTGGCTTCTTTATCCTCGACGAAAACAACTCCGGCAGTGCCATCTTCCAGACCCACGACGGTCATCTCTCGCAGCGGAGTCGCCTGCACATGCCGACCCCAGTCCTCCACTTCGTCAATCCTAACATCCTTGTACCGTACAAAGCCGGGCTCACTTTCTGGTACTTCCGAACCACCCGTTAACGATTCCTTCAAGCTCGATGCTTCCTGGACGGACCGCGCCGGTACTACCCAAAATGTAGCTGTCCAGTGCTTGGTCCGGTCGAGTCCGAGAGCAACATAGGCATCTCGAAGAAGCTCCTCATTCGGCTCAGACGCGGGTTGATTGCTAAGCCATAAGCGAGCAACCGAAGCAAGGTAGTTGCGAGCGGCAAGGTCCACCTCGTGAACGACTTTGGGGTCACTTTCCAGATTCAGTTCTCTACCTGCTTCAGCGAGGACCTCGTTTCGCAAAGCTCTACCTACGGACGCTGCAGTCCTTTTACTGGCTTCCTCAAACGGCAAGTCACGTAGCCAGAAATAATAATCTCCGGCTGTAAACTCCTTCTCCTCACCGAGATGAGAATATGTGGCAAGCACCGTTTCAGGACCGAAGCTTTCTCTCAACGCTCCCATGTCGAAGGGAACTGCTTCGTAATCATTATTGATCTGCACGGGCTGATCACCTACGCGATTCTCCAGTGCCTTGATCGCATCATTAAGTGCTGCCACTCCCTCTGTATTAACGGAGACATTGAGGCCTTCCATGTACGACCTGATGAACGTGTCACCTTCGAGGCGTCTTCTCCGAAGTTTGAGCTGCTCGGTTACGCCTTTCTTTCGCGTTTGATACTCGGACTCCGTGATTAGCGGATTTCGAATTCTGTCCTCGACCATGATGATATGGTATCCGAATCGACTACGGACAGGGGCAGACACTTCCCCGGCACCGAGTTTAAAAGCTGCTTCTGCGAAGGCATCATCGACAGAAAAGTAAGAGATCGGCCCAAGATATCCGGCCGTTGAATCAAACGTGGCTGTTCGATATACACGCTGCGCCTCATCAACAAAATCTGCGCCCGCGAGAAGACGCTCATGAGTACTCCGTGCCTCGCTAGCTGATTTGAAAAACAGATGACGTACAACAACTTTATCTTTTGATGCCGCAAACGCCTGCCGAATCTCCGCATCTTCAGGCGGTTCCATCTTTTCCAGAAGGGAGACTTCGTAGAACCGCCCTCCCAGTGCCTTCCTGGTTTCTCTATCGACGAACGCCAGGTACAAGCTATCCTTATCTAAACCAAGTGCATTCGCCTCATTGGCCATGAGTATGTTGTCGATCATCGACTGTAGATGACGATACCTGTTTCGCCTTGTATCGTTTTGCCCGGTGCCTATTAGAAATGCGACGTACGACTGCTCGAAGTCAGATACAGAGATGGATTCGCTATCAACTTCGGCAAGAGCAGGATCATCAGAATAGTCTGCGTCAGGAGACGAACACGAACTAAGGGCCGTCAGCGATACGACAACAATAACAAGCCTGAAAATACGAGTAGCCGTCGCGCGCCTGATACGCCGTTGCCGGGAGAAACGAAAAACGAGCAACAATCTAGAAGTAGATCCTGAAGTCAACCATCTGCGTATTGCCAAGAAGCTCGAACGGGGTGTACGCATAGTCAAAACCAAATCTCGGTGCACCGACACGAATATCGAGTCCACCGCCAAACGTGAGATGGCTATCTACATTATCGATGAAAACGTCCCGATAGCCAACTCTGAAATCGATATTGAAGGTTCGAGTTCCATAATGTAGCTGGGCACCAACATCGCTATTGAGGTTGTTGTCATTGCTCTGATTCGCGTCCGCCATCACCCTGAGCTGAACACTGTTGACTTCGAAAACCGGAAGTGAAGCCCCAAACTTGAACGACAACGGCATATCCCAACTATCCATTTCTATTTGAGCCGGGATATTTTCATTGTTGCCGGAATTGGATTCGTCAATGTCGACAAACGTTTGTCCGTTCACGCCACGCATTTCCAACTTGGTTCCGAAATTCTGGATAGAAGCCGCCAGCTGCAGACCCTTCATGTAATTCGTCTCGAGAACGAAGCCGAGGTCGAAAGCAATCCCGTCAGCACTCATATCACGAATCTGCTGTCGGACATATTTCACTGATCCCCCGAAGAAAAACTGCGGCGTCAGCGGCTGCGCATATGTCAGGCCAAGGCTCAGGTCCGTAGATGAAAATGTTTCCCCTGTCCCTTCTGGATTCGCCACTGTCCGCACTAACATATCTCCATAGTCAACGGCAACTATTCCGAAGCCGATCACTGCTGAGTTCACGACAGGTACAACCACTGAAGCAGCGTTGTAGTTAATATCTGCCAGCCATTCATGATGCGTGAAAAATGCACCCCCGTTGCTTCGACCGGCGTAACTTCGCGCTGCACCAGCTGGATTCCAGAAGACGGCGTCCGCGCCTACAGCTAGCGTGGTATAAGCATTCCCCAGAGATTGGCCCTTGGCACCTGTGCCAAGCGTCAGGAATGGCGCTGCCGTTGTCCCCACACGACTCTGGGCCACGGATTCATCGACCGCTACTGCCACGCAGAGAATGCATAGTGCTGTGATGAATGTCAGGCGTTGTAATTTCATATTCCGCATCGTTATTTCACCAGTGCAAACTTTCCAACATGTTCGCCTATACCGGGCGCTTCAATGTGGAAAAGGTAAACGCCAAACGCCACGTCCTGCTGGCCTTCGGTCCGGAGGTCCCACCATTCGGATCCGTCGGACGTGCCACCGTTGTGCTCAAGAGTACGTACAAGCTCTCCACGGATATTGAATATCTTGATCGTACAGGTGGGCGGCAGATGTATAAATTGAACTCGCCGTTCACCACGACCTTCAACCTGCGTCCTTGGTTCGAATTCAGATGCTCCGACGTACGGATTCGGTACCACAGCAATCTGGTCCAACCCTTCAGCAGCAAGAGCATTGTCAATTTCTGAAGATCGAAGGGTGAACTGAAAGTAGTCGCCTGTAGCAAAAGGTCTACTGACTGAAACACGCAGCACATTACCCGGCTCGGGCGCCACAGGTGTTTCACCCTGGGGCGTAAAGAACCGAATCCGATATCTGAACCTTCGCGACCCGAGTCCCGGCGGCACATCATTAATGATCAGGTCGTCGGTCAGATCATAAACACCATTGTCATTGCGGTCATCTATTAAAAGATCCACCATTTCGTTTGTCGTCGCATTCACGGCGAATACCGGGATGTCTTCCCGGAGGAATCCAAAGATTCGAGGCGGTGTGTACAACGAATCAGAGACCCAGCGCAGCTCGTAATCGTATGGTGTTTTAGAAAATGAGCCGGTCGTATCCTCGCGCACCAACGCAATCCAGTTGGTGTTGTATCCCTCCAACTCCGTGGGGTTGATACTGAAGAGCTCATTGGCGCCCCCTTGATCAGTGACCCAACCCGTTTTCTCGCGAACAATATCGACTGCTTCGACATTGTTCATCACAACCGAGAACCCGTCAACATTCGGGCTGCTTTCAGCAAGCGGAGTACGCGGCAAGATCGTCTCGTTCGTTGCGACATTTACAATGTTGTACTCTGTCGTCACATACAACTCGCCAAACTCAGCGGGCTCGCTGAAAAAATTGACGTTATATATTGCGGACAAATCGACGTCACTCTCAACGAGGATCTTGACTTCTGCTGAGCCTGTACCAATTCCACCTGTAACTGAGCTCAAATCTTCGTTAGCGCCGCCTTCGATATAGCCTACAGGCAAGGATCGAGGCGTCACCACCGCCGCGTTCTGTGATATCCCAACAATATTTCCCGCAAGCGTCGTGCTGATATTGAATACGTTCTCCTGCGGATCGATCGGCTGACTATCGGGATTGTCCACATCGCCAAAACCCGAGTCGTACGCAACAAGCGCATAATAGTAGGTGATCCCGTTCGTCACGTTGTCGTCGATATAGAAAAACTGCAGTCCGGTATCGTCTCCACGGTCGAATATCCCCTCTCCGCCCAGTACCGTGATCGGTCCGTTGATTCCATTATCGAGATCCCACTGTTGAAGCGGACGGAAGAACTGCGGTGTACCGTTCAGGTCGGTTATCACTTTGGCGTCGGATAACAAAGCATCCGTTCCCTTATACAGTTTATAACCCTCAAAGTCGAAGGTCTGGGTAAACCGATCGAACGAAGCAACTGACGTGGTATCCCAACTCAGAATAACACGTCCATCTCCAGGCACTGCCGTCAGCTTTGGAAGGAATGGTGGTTGCGCAAAATTGTAGTCGGCATTGAAAATGCTCTGAGCGGTCCTTCTATTCTTGAAGAAGTCTGTTTCATCTGCACCAAAGATCCAGGCGGTTGAGAAAAAGTCAACGCTGCCCGGTGCCAGGGGTACCGGACCCGAGTTAAACAATAGAAACGGTTCAACATCTGCCACAAACGCTTCTGGTTTTGTACCGAGCGGAAACTGTGCCAGCGTGATACGCTCGAACAACCAGGTATCGTCGCGCAGGTTGTCGCCTGTTTCGTAAAATGGCCGCGTGTTCAAATCGAAACCAGTCAGGCCAATCTGATCGGACTCATCAACATCGAGTTCGTCAAAATTCGGCTCTCCGGCAGTTGGAATTCCATCAGCTTCCCCATCGTCCGGTCCGGGATATCCCAGATCAAATGGCCCGAGGCCGTCTCGACCTACGTCATTGTTGAGAGATTCTCCCTGGTCCCACATGCCGTTGTTGTTGTCATCTTCCAGACCAACCCAATCGAGATTCTCATCTCCGGTCCACCAGATGCCAGCCTCGACAGCGGGGCGCTTGTCAACCGGGCCGTTGAAGGTCTCAAATGCCACCACGTCGTACATCCCGGCCACCGATGCCTGAATCGCGGACGACCCCGTGATCCTGGTCCCCGGTCCACTAAAGCGTGACTCATCGGTTATACCGTCTTCGTCGTTGTCGAGACCATCAAAGGTACGGGCAGGACTTTCAAGGAAGGCAAACCCGGTATAGCCAAGATCATAGGTACCACCGGTAGGTCGTGTACCAATGCCATCCTGATCCCAGCCGAATGAGACATCTTCCTGGGGATTAAACGACGCGTTTTCATCACCCTCTTCATTTCCCAAACCATAGTCCATGACCTGCGAGAAGAACAACCGGTCATGATCGAAGCCGCCGGCATTGTTCACTCGATACAAGATGAACATCAAGTCTTCGGCAAGGACGTTGGCCCATTGAAATATCCGAACCTGATTCTGTAATCCCAGTCCACCGATTGATGAGTCCGCAGGGTTGGCGTAAAAAATCCCCTCTTCGCTAACCGGTTGCCCCGTTACTTCGTCGATTTGATACTCGAGATCTGAATAGTCATCCATCACATAGAAGCTCTCCTCGTCAGCGTTGAACACGCCCTTGCCGAAGAAGCCGTTCCAGTTTCCTGCCCAACCTGGATCGTCAGGATTATTCAACCGGTCGGGCCATGACTCGGGCCAGGATGTTGGATCCGAACTTTGCGCCGGCGTTGGTGTCCGCTGACCTGTGATGGGGTCCAGCCTGTTCGTATTGTTAAAACCGGGAAGTGGCAACCATCCCCAGATTTCACCGGAGGGACCCAATCGTTTTCCTGCTTCGCGATAGGTAAGAATAACCGGGTTAACGGTTGTATCTGGCAGCCCACCGAAAAACTGTGGATAGGCAGCACGTTCGCCAGGAACGATCCCGCTAACCATGATCCCGATACCGTCAATATGGCGGCCGCCAATCCCACGAGGCCAGACTCCCCATGGTGCATCATTCCATCGAGCTAGCTCTCCGTGATTTCGAAAATTTGTTTCAATGAGATTTCCAGAGAGCACGCCACGTGCGATGCTTTCTTCCTGGCCAACAAGATCCGATGGAATCGAATTATCTTGAGCCTGCGCGAAATGTGTCGCAGACATAGTCAACACGGCAAGAATGACAATCCCGCGAACTGGCAGTTTTATTTGATTCAATGTAGCCAACGTAATCCTTTAAAAATTGTAGCTCAAACCGATGCTAATTTTCCTTGGAGAACCAAAATTCTCCTGTCTGTAGAAAAACTCGTCCAGCGAATTTAAACCGCCGACAGGTGTACCCGCCTGCCGGAATAGTTCTAGCTGAACAGATTCATCAGCACGACCAGTGTCTTCGTAAACATTAACCGGTTGCTCCGAATCAAAAATGTTTTCAGCTTGAACAAACAGCTGGACGTTGTGATCGGTAAATGGTGGCTTGACAAACATCCGGACATCAGACGTAAAGAGTGTTGGTTTGACCGCGTTATTTTTCTGGTTGGAGCGAATAAAGTCTCGAACCGTTGTGTAAGGCGTTCCGCTTTGCAAGCGATTGATAAAAGTAACGTTGACGCCGGTCGCAGGAGTAAGAGTAACAGTGTTATTCAGCACGTGCCTCCTGTCCCAATCCAACCGCACCAATGATAGAATCTCATCAAGACCTGACTGCTGTCGGCCGAACGCTTCCCCCGGACTGGATGACGTTCCCTCAGCAAACTGTAACGTATAGTCAAGTGTCCAGTTGATTGCGGAGCTTCCTCGCTGGAATAGCGATGCTGTGATGCCTCGAATCGTTCCGTAGTCTCTGTTGATCCACCGAATGGCAAAGTCACCGTTGGGATTCCGTAGAATTTCCTGGCCAAGCAAGTTGCGCACATCTTTAGAAAAGACGGTGAGCTCAATGCCCATATCGTCCGTTAGCCCTTGCTGCAAACCGACCTCGAAGGAAAGGGTGCGCTCCGGAGAGATGCCTGGATTGCCAAAGGAATTTGCACTTGACCCCGGGTTAATCTCGTACTCTGGATTCGTGTAGAGAAGTCCCCCGGCCGGTACCTGGAAGAAAAGCCCGGCAGAAAAGCGCATCACACCGGTTTCCGAGATTGGAAAAGCGATTCCAAGTCGCGGGCTCACCTGAAATTCTGTGTCAGCATCCTGTCGGTTCGGGAGAAATGCTCCGGGATTCTGCGGATCTGGAATTTGTGACAACTCCGCCTGCGACCAGTCAATCGGGATGACGTAATCAGGATCGAAGTAGTCAAATCTTACGCCAGCATTGACGATCAGATTTTCAAACTCCATCTTGTCCTGGATATACGCGGCGAGTTCGCGTGGATTCACATTCAGACTATTGTCGGCGAATTGGTCTGGTGAAGCTTGAGGGACAAAACCGGTCCGGAATGATCGCTCAATTCCGAAGTCCCTGTTATCAATATTGTGCAGTCGCGCGGAGAACCCAACCTTCGCCTGATGAACATTATTCGCCTGCAGCGTAAAGTCGCCTACAATAGTATGTGTCTGTGTAAGCTGATCGCTTGTAAAAAGATCGTTGCCACCGACGGCGAAGGCGTTGACGCCCTGCTGTGCTGACAACTGCGAACTAACGTAACGGTTGTCGGTCTCGGACGAATACAACCTGACGTCAGTTTTGTCTCTCAAAAAACTGTAAGACAAGTTTGCGAAAGCGGTTTCACTAAGTAAAAATCGCAAACCCAGAATGTGAGTTTGGTTAAAGAACTCAGTGTCGTTGATTCCCGCTGGTACGTACTTAAGTCCGTGGCTATAGGGACGGAACACACCTCCCTGGGTGAAAACATTGTAGTCTGCCCGAACTGCCTTGGAGAATTTTGCAGAAACTGTTCCGTTGATCGAAAGTCGCTCTGTGCTATTTCGGGAAACAAAATCACCGCTTCCGGTCGATTCGATCACCCACAGCTCCTGCGGTAATCCGGAATTTAAATTCTGAGAAGAGTCTGACGGAGAAAAAAGATCTCTACCGATAAAGTGCGACCTGTCATCGAGATAGCGGACGGACGCCTGAATCCCGAGTCGATCCTTCAAGATTGGCCCGCCCAATGAAAACTGGACGTCGGTAAGATTCCGAAGGTCCGCTGCATCATTATAGGAGACAAACTCAGAGCTGAAATTATCGGTCGACAGATTGTTGCCGGCAACCGTATCTCGCCGTACAAACTCGAGATCCCTTGAGCTCACAATTGCACCGACGTATCCAAGCGCGGAGCCAGACCATTCGTCCGCGATGTCTTTCGTTACGATATTGACAATTCCCGAAAGTGCCTGACCGTACTCTGCGTTGAAGACACCAGAAATTACTTCGAGATTCTCTACCATATTTTGTTCAATCTCGAAAGAAGCGTCCTGGCTGAAGACGTTGTTGATGGGCACTCCATTTACGAGGTACCCTACTTCGCCGGTTCTTCCACCTCGAAAGTGACCATCGACAATACCGGCTTGCAGGTCAATGGCTTCACGAATATTAGTGACGGGGAGAGATTGTAGCTGCTTGCCATCAAGCACCGAAGAAGTCGTCGTTCGATCCATTTGAACGATCGGGCGTTCGGCGGTCACAATTATTTCTTCTCCTTCGAAAACTGCTTCGCGCATTTCGAAATCGACAAAGGAAGTCTTGTTTACCTGGACATCAATTCCTGATTGCGTAACGGGAGCGAATCCAATAAACGAAGCTCGAAGTGCGTATGTACCAGGTCGGACGCGCAGAATAATATAGTTGCCGTCTATATCTGTGACTGTGCCTTCCGTGGTCCCTTCAATAGAGACGTTAACTCCCGGAAGAGGAGAACCATCAGCTGCATCCAGCACCTTTCCCCTGATTTTCCCGGTGGTTTGAGCAGTCGTCTCCGTAACGAGCACGAAGGCGGCGAGAAAGACGGTCAGAACGGCAAGGCAAGTTCGTAATCGCGGCATCATTTGTTTGTTGAAATCATGCTGATAATCGGCATGAACCGAACCCTTCTCACCATTGGACAATGAGGAGAAGGGTTCGGAATGCCGGACGTTGTGCTACGCTTATTGATTACTTAAGCAGAATCATCTGCTTTGTCTGGGTAAAAGATCCTGCATCGAGTCTGTACAGATACATACCTGAAGCAAGTCCTTGCCCACTGAACGAAACTGCCTGATTACCTGCAGCCATCGGTTCGTTATTTAGAAGTGTCACTACCTCCTGACCCAACACGTTGAACACGCGAAGTGTTACCAACTCGTTGTTGGCCAGGTTAAATCGAATCGACGTCGAAGGATTGAATGGGTTCGGATAATTCTGAGACAACTCATGTGTCTTAGGCACTCCGATTTCATCTTCGATGCTAGTTCGTGTGGCTCGGCCGGCCATTGCAACTGCTGGCCACTGTGACGGTGTATTCCACCACTGACCGGTGACATTGTTTTTGATACTCCAAGTGACCTGATGCTCCCGTCCAGAGCCGTCATCGTCATTCAGGGTGATTGTCATTGGAATGAGTCGGATGTCCAGATCTGTTGGAGGATCGAGTACTACGTCTCCGTCAGCAGTACTCTGGATCGCGTTCAACGGGAAGAGTGACAGCGTTTTATAACCGATCACATTTCCAGAACCATCCGCTAGCGTATCATAAACGGTTCCGCCACCCTGTACGTCAGCATCGATACTAAAGCCGACAAAAGCTGTAGTTCCAATGATCTCACCGGTAGCGTCATCATCGAATGCTGCAATGCGGAACTGATAGTCAGCGTACGTTCCACGTTCCATGTCATTATGAGGGCTTCCGGTAAGGACCGAACCGCCGGCATCACGGACATCGTAGTTGCCCCAGCCCATCTCGATACTGTCCCACTGCCATGCATCTGCGCCAGAAACCGTTCCGCCCAACTGGACGAAATCGTCAGTCACTTCCGCATAGATGAACAGCTCGTTCAAACTCGAGTAGCCGAGGTACAACTTGGCAGACAGATCGGCATCGCTATCAGGAAGATTAACGGCATCTGCCAGACTTTGATGCTCAGCATTCACCTGGAACGGCTCCATGTCCGGAAAACCGTCTTTGGAAACGGTGCCAGCAGACAGATTGTTAAAGATCGTAGTGGCTTCATCATCGGTCAGCTCAAGAATAACAGGCTGAACTGGCAACGAAGCATTAGTGACCGATCCGGCCGATGCAGATACATCCGTGTTCTCTACACCAAAAAAGCTAAGGCTGGTAACCGCATAGTAGAACGGAGTACCTGCGAACGAAGCATCGGGCAATTCGAACATGTGGTCGACATGCAGGCTATCATCAAATGCCAGCGTCTGCAATAGTTGAACACCCGGCGCGGATACATCGGTAATGGCCGACTCACTCACGTAAGCTTTGTATCCACCAAAGTCTGGATTCTCGCTCCAGGAAAGGCGGTTGAATCCATCTTCGTCGGCAAATGATACACCGGACATCGCGTCGGCAGGATCATTGGCGACGGACAGGTCCAGGCCGGAATGACCGATGTAAACATCGTCCAACCAAATAGGACCACCTGTGCCAGTATTATGATCAAAGAAGGCACCGATGATCCGGACGTTCGTCCATTCAAACTCACGAAAGAGGTCTGGTCGATCTGGAGAGTTGGGACCCATACCATCCAGGGCAATTGGGAATCCGCCGGTAGACCAGGCACCACCGTACACCCACGCATTAAAGGTTTCGTCCATCAGACCGGAATCTTTCGCATCCTGAAGCTCCTGCCATGTTGCGGGCGGAAGCGGAATGGCAAGGTCGTGCCACTGTCCGTCGTGCATGCTTTGTGGAATGATCCACTGAGCGCGGAACTCATTATCCGCTGTTCCATCATCCGCACCACTGTCGTCTGTCTTGTCAGTCAGTGTTATCGAGACGTTAGGCTGCCCCAGGTTGGCCGGGTCAGACAACAAACGGAGGAAAAGCGTGTCATCACTTGCAAGGTTGCCAGTAAAATCTGCACCTACCATTCGTTCCCATTCGAATCCACTAAGATTGAAGTCTCCATGGCTGAACTGGGCAACAGGATTTCCAGGGTTAAGCGGATCGTCGACGACGGTGCCTCCGAATCCAGGGATTGCTACGTTCGTTCCGTTCACGAACGCAATGAAGTCGGGTCCAATGGCAGGACCCGGGTCCTGACCAAAGGCGCTGCCGGGCACCAACAGTACCCCGAGCAGCACGGCCACCGACAAGAAAATTGTATTATTTGATTTCATAGGTTCTCCTCTTCGAGCTTTAAATCACATTTACTGTGAGATCTTGGTCCTGATTAATTCAGTTTCTTGGTTGACGCACGGACTATAAGATCTGCGTCGAAAACCACTTTTTGTCCGGCGACTTCTTCATTTTCGTCAATCTGACGAATTAGAATCTCCGCCGCCCTCCTACCCATCTCCCGCTTTGGTACTCGGATTGTTGTCAGCGGAACCGATAAAAATTCCGCCGTCGGGATATCATCAAATCCGATTACCGATACATCATCGGGTACACTTAATCCTAACTCCGACAGAGCCCGCATCGTACCGATTGCGACCAAATCATTGAAACAGGTAATAGCTGTCGGCCAATCTTGCTTGCTTCTTGTTGTAAACAGATTCAAGCACGCTCGATAGCCGTCTTCCATTCGTGCACCACCTTCGACAATGGTATTCTCGTTGGACATCAAGCGTGATTCGCTGAAGGCGCGTTGCACACCAAGCATCCGGGCTATCTTGTTCTGCGAGTAATCCGGGCCAGCTATGTGAACAATTTTTTCGTGGCCATTCTCTATCAAGTAGGCCACAGCGTTCCGTTCGGCAGTGGAATCATCAATACCAACCACAACTACCTGCAGGCCGGGCACTTCTTCAAGTAGAACAAATGGAAAGCCTTCTCGCTTCAGCATGAAGAGATGGGACAAGTCAGCGCGTTGATGTAGAAGAGGAGAAATGATTGCTCCGTTTATGTATCGTTCGCGCATCGAGTCGATCAACTTGTCCTCCTTGTCGAACTCACCCTCCGATGTACAAACAAACGTTGTATATCCGATCTCTTCAAGGTAATCGTATGCCCCTAAGATGACCTCAGAGTAAAATGGGTTGTTAATCTCTTTGACTATGAGAGCGGCGCTCTTGCTGAATACGTCTCTATTCCCGGGAGCAGAACCGAGTATGCGAGCCGAAGGCGTCGGCGTATATCCAAGCTCCTCAATTGCGACAAGTACGCGATTTCGAGTCGATGCCCGCACGGAGTCCCGACTATTTAGCACGGCCGACACGGTCCCGGTCGATACTCCCGCCTTTGCTGCAACGTCACTTATTGTAGAGCGACGCTTGCCATTTTTGCTCATAATCGCCTAAATTGATTATTGAAACGCTTCAGAAATTGAAATATTTCAATGTTATCCCAATGTTAACCCCTCATATCGGGATTGTCAACTGAATAACGGCAGATTTCATAATTGATGCTTCAAAAAAGACACGAGCCCGATTGCGCTCATTTTTGAAGGTTTCAACTCAATATTTCTTATCTGATTACAAGAAGCGGCTGGCTTATCTGCCGGCCGCCCTGGGTAACCCGAATCAAATACGACCCGGTGGCCAGATTGCTGACATCGAGATTTTCGCGATTGATTCCGGCAAGCCTGACCGAACCCGACAGCGACAGGACCATTCGCCCGATCGCATCGAAAACATCGATACTAGACTCACCGGCATGAGGCAACACGTACTCGACGGTTAGAATACGGGCAGCCGGGTTTGGATAGACAGATTCGATTCCCAACTCAGTGACCGCAGGCACGTCAAGCGGATCAACTGACGTCGAACTGGCATCTGGATAGAGTACATCATCAGGAACGATTGCCTTGGGCGTAGAAAGACTACTCCACGACAAATGAGCCTGAGCCTCGCCGGTCGCCTCGTAGTACTCGACAACAAGATCGTATCGTTGGCTCGCCACAAGGGGTTGTAACAGACTCGACACCTCCGTAGTGTTTTGATCTTGCCACCTGTCAATGATCAAAACACCATCCAGCCACACTCTCATACCATCACTGCTCCTGGCAAAGAAAGTATAGTTTTCATCGAACTGAGCCTCTACTTGACCGATCCACCTCACCGAGAAGTTGTCGGGCACAACGAACTCAACAGGCTCTCCAGTTGACCAGTTGAAGTTGATCTTGGGATCAACCCTTTCGGTGATCCGACCCGAAAATTCAGGACCGTTGAAATAGGTCGCACTTAAACCGTGAGGCACTGCATCTTCCGGATCAACGACCCCGGTCCCGATGAATTCAATCCAGTTAACATTGAACAGACCACCACTACCTGGATTGTCTACGAACACGAAATAAAGGTCATGTACTCCGCTAGTTTCATCGATCGACGTGGTAACGTCTCGATACAACTGCCATTGCCCGGTGACCTCAACAAACGCGTTGCTGACAACTTCACCCGACGGACTACCGAGGCGAATCTCAATCTTCCCTCCAGTACCTGCAGACGCAACCCTGTACGTCACAAATGAGATGTTGGTGAGATTGATATCTTCGAAGACAACATAGTCTCCGTGATCTATGAAACCAATGTTCTCTCCCCCTCCGTTAACGTCACCCGTAGACTCCACGTCTACGCCGCCTGTCGCATCAAAATGCTCGGCCTCAAGGCGCTTCGGATATAATACCTGTTGCGCCGTTCCTGTGAGAGGCGCGCCCGAAGCCCCCTCGTCCGTGTAGCTCACTTCGACAACATAGAACAGGTTGTCGGCATCGTTACCGTGACCATCTATCACATTGAAACTGCCAGTGCAACCGTTCAAAACATCCAAGGGATGACTGTGATCATCATGGCCAATGGACGTGCGGACTGTAACTTCTGCGCAATCAATCGTACCGGCTCCGGTCGACCCATCTTCGGCATCCACAACACTGACATCAAATTTCACCTCGTCGCCCCAGTCGTAAAAACCACCTGTAAATGGAGCGGATATTGTGACAACCGGAATAGTATTTCCGGCCGTGATAGTCGTATTTACTATTGCATAATTGCTATCAGGATCAGTGACCCGTAACTGGGCAACGTACACACCGGCAGTTGTATATGTGAACGAGGTCTCCACCGAAGTCGCATCGACGATGCCGTCACTTTGGAAATCCCACTCATACTCCAGGTTCGTTCCCGAATCGGGATCATACGAATCGGCTGCCGAAAACATGACCGTTAGTGGAATCGGCCCTGACACCGCGGACGTGCTGACAATGGCAACCGGCGTTCCACCCCCCGGCCGGTAGTCAATGCGAATCAAACGAGAGTCGTTGTTGTTGCCGCCGAAGCCTGTACCCCATTCAATCATGTACAGGTTGCCGTCAGGACCGACTTCCATGTCGATCGGACGTTGAAATGTTAGTCCAGACAGAATTGGATTGATGGCGAGTATTTCACCCGAGTCGTCGAGCCTGACTTCATGTATCCAGTTTCTCGACCACTCGTAAATTAGAAACACATCGTCAAAGTACTCCGGTAAACGGGTGTCACTGGTTGACAGGGCATCATAATGGTAGACGGGACCGGCCATGGCGGTTCGCCCCGACCCGTCTGTAATTGCAGGGAATTCGCTCGACGGACCGTACGGATACCAGATCCATGCGGGCTCGGCCGAAGGCAGATTGAGTTCGCCTGAGTTGTTTGGTGAATCGTTAGATAGGTTTGAACAATCGAAACTTCCCGAAGAACTTCCAGTGGCAAAGTCGTAGTCCACGTACGGGAAATTATCCCCGATGCAATAAGGCCACCCGAAATTTCCTGCAACCTGCGCGCGATTCCATTCATCATAACCCCGTGGACCGCGATTGACATCGTCAGCTCCAGCATCCGGCCCGACATCTCCCCAGTAAAGCCAACCTGTCTCCGCGTCAATCGATATTCGAAACGGATTGCGTACTCCCATCACAAATATTTCCGGTCGGCCAACAGAACCGTCGGAGGGAAATAAATTTCCGGCTGGAATTGTATACGTACCATCCGCCTGCGGAGTGATTCGCAAGATCTTGCCACGCAGATCATCTGTATTCCCAGAAGACCTTTGCGCATCCCATGCCGATCGACCTGCACGTTCATCGATGGGAGCGTACCCACTTGATTCGAACGGATTTGAATCATCCCCTGTCGCCAGGTACAAATTGCTGCTGCTGTCGAATGACATCGAGCCAGCATTATGACAACATTGTCCTCGCTCCGTCGGAAACTCAAGTAATACTTCTTCAGTTGCCATATTGAACGCGTCACCTTCGACTGTAAAACGTGACAGCCGCTGCATACCTCCCAGGAGCGGCGAGTAGAAGATGTATACCCAGCCATTACTTTCGAAGGAGGGGTCGAGCTCGATGCCAAGTATTCCATGTTCATTTCCTTCGAACACAGATAGGTTCGCCACAGATACCGTGGCATTGATATCTGGTTTGTACACTTTGACGGCGCCACCGAGCTCGACATAAAAGACACGTCCGTCGGGAGCTATGTCGAGTCCAATTGGATTGTCAGTCTCACTGTCAAGTGGCACCAACTCATAGTTGGCATCGACAGTGGCAGCGCACTCTCCCGCTATGGCACCTGCAGCCCATTCAATTCCGTTCAGGAGATGATCCACAAATTCGGGTTCCGTAAACGTACCTTCTGTATGTCCAAGGGCCGTGTACCAACTTCTTCCACCCTCGAAATTGTGACACCATGCGATTGGATGATCAACCCCCATCGTTCCGCCTGAGAACGAGTCCTCACTGAGTGTTGCCAGCACGTGGACGTTCCCCCGCGGATTCGTCTGAAAGTTGTACCACTCATCCGTGCGCGTCCATCTCTCCGGAAGCGAAGCCGAGGACGGATGCTGCCTGTCCGCTACAAGTATTGTCCCGGACTGCGTCGCCGGGTGATTGTCGAAGTATGCGCCTACCAGATCTCCATAGAACGGCCAATCGTACTCAGTATCCGTAGCGGAATGGATCCCTACAAATCCCCCTCCGGAGCGGATGAATCGTTCGAAGGCTTCCTGCTGTGGAATCGTTAAGACATCACCGGTCGTGTTAAGAAAAACTACCAGATCGTATTGATCCAGTGTTGCATCCGTAAACAATGTGGCATCTTCTGTCGCATCAACATCAAAGGAATGAGCAATACCCATATCCTGAATCGCCTGGATGCCTTCATCGATGGAGTCATGCCGAAAACCTGCCGTCTTGGAAAAGACCAGCACACTGAATCCGTGCTTGTCACCGAAATCGACAGATGCATCTGTATCTGGCACCCAAAGCGCAAGCAACAGAAACGCGGATACGACTATTCCTAAACTTTCTTTCATTTACTAAAACGATTGTTAATGAGATGACCGGCTATTTCAACACGGTCGTAGATCGCGTGATGACGCTTCCGGCGGCACTCATTCGGTAAAAGTAAACGCCTGCTGCCAGGCCGCTAGCGTCGATCTGTACCCGATGGCTTCCTGCCGTGGTTGGTCCGTTTACGAGCGTTCGTACGAGTTTTCCAGTACGATCGTATAGGTCAATATGTACGTGGCCAGGTCGTCGAAGCGTAAACTCCAAACTGCTCCGGCCAGTGAAGGGATTGGGATAATTCTGACTTAGCTCAAACTGGTGCGAGCTGCTCTCGGGTTCGACAGAACTATTCGTAGTCTTGGTCAATCGAATCCAGTTGACGTTGAACGCGCTCCCCACGAAGGAAATTCTCATCTTCTGCTTCCCGGCATCAAGCTCGAATTCCCCTGACGAAACTGTTTCCCACGTTTGGTCGCCGCCAGTACCTGGAAAACTGATCGACCCTGTTTTGTCGACACCATCAAAACTGACTGACACGGTGCCGCCGTTCGTTTCGGATGCCACGCGGACATCGAGCATATATGTGCCGGCTTCTTCGACATTTACCGAATACTCAAGCCATTCCCGGTTTGCAATCCACCCGACGTAGTAGCCGCCACCAACGTCCGATACGCGCTCGATGTCAACTCCCTCAGATTGCCGGATCCCGGTACCAGTATTAACAGGATCCAGATCGAAGTATCCCTGATTCTGTCCCCCAAGATCAAAGTATTCTGCTTCGATGGTACCCGGTATCAACGCGCTTGTCATGAGGTACGGAGCCTGCGTGCATTCGTCACCGACAGTCACCGGAATAGCTGCGGTTTGCGAGGACCAACCCAGGTCGTCCGTGGCCTTTGCCGAGATTGAATAGCATCCGGGTTCAACGTCAGTAATGGATGTCGAAACGGAGTCCGTCGATGAAGTTGCAAGTACTCCATCACCCTGAAAAATAACGAGCTCATCGATGGATCCATCTGCGTCGGAGGCCAGCGCAGCCAAATCGAGTGACGCACCGCTTTCAAGTGAAAGAGAATCAGCTGGTGATACAAGAGATACTTCTGGAAGGCCTGTGTATGAATAGACGCGAACGTAATCGACCTCCATCTTCTGTGGGAAAATGGAATCGTCTATGCCTTCCAATCCGCCCCAATCACCACCGATAGCAATATTAAGGATCAAGTAAAAATCCATGTCGAATGGCCACGACGTCCAGCCTTCGTTTTCGTTGAGGTAACTAAAAAACAGAACGCCGTCGATTCGAAAGTTCAGGCGAGCAGGGGTCCATTCGAGTTCGTACGTATGGAACGACGTTGATGCACCGGCCACCGTCTTCGACGATCCACGCTGCGTACCAAGCGGTGAATTGTATTTGTTTACATGGATAGTAGAATGAACTCGGTCCTGATCAAAACCGACATGTTCCATGATGTCGATTTCTCCATTATCCGGCCAACTCCCATTCCCAAACGGATTATCCGCGTACAAGAGCCAGATCGCGGGCCACGTACCTCTACCAGTAGGGAGCTTTGCGCTGACTTCGATGCGGCCATAGGTCCATTCTGCTTTATCCCTCGTCACCAGGCGCGCCGATGTGTACTCGCGCCCGCCGAATGATTCCTTGATGGCCTCAATGATCAAATTGCCGTTTTCTACTCTGGCATTTTCGAGGCGACCGTCCGTGTAATACTGCAGCTCGTTGTTGCCCCAGCCACCACCGCCGACATCGTATCCCCACTTGGTCGGGTCAGGCGCACCTGTATAGTCGAACTCATCCCACCACTCCAGTTGCCACTGCTGACCGTTGCTTGGGATCACCAACATCAAGAATGAACAGACAACAGACATCCAGAGAATCACACCGCGATGAGACAGCACTCTTAAACCTTCAACCAATGACAGATTGTGCATACTACTACTATTACTGTTACGATTACTACTATTATCCGGTAAACCAGACCATGATGATTGCTACGAGCGCGATTACAACAATAGACAAGATGATATCTTGTTTTCGCTTCTTCGGATCCGAATGGTTTCTTTCGTCATCCATCTGAGATTGCGTCTCTTTCGAGCCAAAAATAAGTCCTCGGATTTTTTCTTCATCAGGAGCCTTGGTCAACAAACTCACGACGACAAGTACAGCTGATGAGATCAGGAAGAGTACGATTGCCATGTGCATAAAGTTGATGTCAGCAAACGTGTACCAGATGCCCGATAACGAATCTTTGTTCAGTTCCAGCAGAAGTCTTCCCATCCCCAGAACGAAACCAGTACCAAGGGCGGCCATCGCACCCGTACCATTCAGTCGTTTCCAGAACAAGCCAAGCAGGAAGACCGAAGTTATCGGTGGTGAGATATACGCCTGGACGCTTTGCAGATACTGATACAGTGTACCAGAAATATTTGCCATCAAAGGTATCCATAGCAGTCCGAGGATGACGAGGACAACGGTTGAGGATTGACCCACGAATACGAGTCTCCGCTCGGACGCGTCGGGATTAATTTTTTTGTACACGTCCAGGGTTATCAGCGTAGAACACGAGTTGAACACTGAGGAGAGAGAACTCATCAGGGCGGCAAGCAGACCGGCGATGACGACTCCTTTTAGTCCCGTTGGCAAGAGCGCGGCGACAAGGGTTGGCAGGGCGGCATCCGCTGAGCCTAACTCTAACTGCCCGGTCTTTGCCAGACAGTATGCGATTACACCGGGTACGACAAAAATAAATAGCGGCAACTGCTTTAGCAGTCCCGCGAATATTGTACCTCTTCGCGCGTCGTCAATTCCACGCGCGGACAGTGCGCGTTGCACAATGAACTGATCCGTACACCAGTACCAAACGGCAATAATGGGAGCGCCAAATGCTATACCGGTCCATGGAAAATCAGGATGGCTCATGGGCTTCCATATGTTGAAGAAGCCGTCACCCGCTGTAGCAACCATCACGTCCCATCCACCCAATTGCATCAATCCAATGATGGTGACTGACAACGATCCGACAATCAGGACTACGGCCTGCATCACATCCGTATAGATCACCGCACGCAAACCACCGAGAACGGTGTATACACCCGTCACTACAACGACAACCAGGGCACCGGTCCAGAACTCGAGACCCATCAACGACTCGAAGACCACTCCACCCGCATAAATGGTGACGGAAATTTTTGTCAGTACATATCCGATGATAGATATTACTGAGAGGTACCATCGTGCCGCCGGGGAATACCGGCGTTCGAGAAACTCGGGCATCGTGAAGACGCCACTCCGAACGTAGAACGGAACAAACAGCCAACCGAGCAACAACAATATGAGCGAGGCCTGCAATTCGAATTGGCCCAGAACCAGACCGCTCGAAGCACCTGCGCCTGCAAGACCGACCAAATGCTCTGATCCAATATTCGAAGCAAACAGGGAAGCTCCGACGACGAACCACCCTACATTTCGACCCGCGAGAAAATAACCTTCAGAAGTCTCCCGGCCGCTTCTCTCTCGGTATACCGCCCAGGCTGCGATGGCAAATACCGTGAGAAAATAGATGCCGATCACAAACCAGTCGACTATTCCAATTTGACTCATGATGTAGATTTCGAGAGACGAAGTTGAAGAATTGACCTGTCTAATTGAAGCATTGAACGCCTTCAAACGGATGGATAGATTGCGAAACGCAGTATCTTTCTGCGAAATGCCTCACACGGTCTACATATAATATTGCTTTTTGACTGTCAAATTCAAGTTATTTGCTCATATCCTGTCAATCGTGTCTTTACACGCTCTAAATCGCTTCACCGATCAATTGATTTATCATTTGAATCGCTTCAATTTATTTTCAATCACAATTTCGTTCCACCGTCGCAGACGAGACACGACGGATACCTATTTTCCATGCATGCTCAATAAATCCCTGATCCTCACTATCGCCCTTGCCAGTCTGGCAGGGTGCACAGCTAATGAGACCCGTCCGGTTGCTGATTCCGACATAGAGCCATCTTTGTCTTTTGTTGACGTTGCGGCTGAGGTGGGCCTGTCAGATTTCCGCCATATCACTGGCGCCCGCGGCGACAAGTGGTTCCCCGAAACAATGGGGTCCGGCGGAGGATTTGTCGATTACAACAATGACGGGTGGATGGACATCATTTTGGTCGGTGGCGGTCAGCTGCACGATCCACGCGATGTAGATGTCAGAAAACTCTGGCTGTATGAAAATCAGGAAGGACGTTCATTCAAGCTGCAGCCGGAAACAACACTACCCGCACAACTTTCAGGTTACGGCTTCGGAATTCTCGCGGGCGACTATGACAATGACGGCGACGACGACATCTTCTTTACGACACTCGGACCGAATCATCTGCTACGAAACAACGGAGGAGTGTTTGAAGATGTTACGGTAGAAGCTGGCCTGTCCGGACCCAACGAGTGGAGTACGTCGGCAATTTTCTTTGATGCAAATAACGATGGCTTCCTCGACTTGTTTGTCGGCAACTATGTCAATTGGTCGCCCGAAAAAGATCTGTTCTGTTCACTGGATGGAGAACAAAAAGCGTACTGTACTCCCCAACTGTATGAAGGCGTTCCTGGTCGGTTCTATCTGAACAATGGTGATGGCACCTTTGCCGACCAATCGGCAGCAGCAGGCTTTTCCAACGGTGGTGGCAAGAATCTTGGGGTGTCGTCGTTCGACTTCAATCGCGATAACTGGATAGATTTAGTCGTTGCGAACGACACCGATCCCGACCAACTGTTTCAGAACAACGGGGATGGTACTTTTGAAGAAATAGGCGTCATCAGCGGCATCGCATTTGACGAGCGTGGACGGGCTCGCGCTGGAATGGGAATTGACACGGGCGTCGTCGACTCCTCCGGAGAAGAAACCATCTTCGTCGGTAATTTTTCCAACCAGATGATTGGCGTCTATCGCCACTTGAACGACAGCGTCTTCCTGGATCGAGCAGCATCCTCACAAATTGGCAGGAGCAGCATGTTGACGCTGACGTTTGGACTTTTCCTGTTGGACATTGACTTGGATGGCGATCTGGACCTTTTTGCTGCTAATGGTCATGTCCAGCCATCGATCGAACTGATCAAAGACAATGTTACATTTCGACAGCCTTCTCACCTTTTCCTGAACGATGGCGACGGAACGTTTTCGGACATTGCCGGGCCGAGAGGTGAGATATTGACCGACTCACTGGTCAGTCGTGGTGCCGCGTATGCTGACTACGACAACGACGGCGATCTGGACATCCTGGTCACGGAAAACGGGGGTGGAGTTCTTCTCTATCGCAATGATCTTTCGGAGCGCAATTATCTTCGTTTGAAACTTTCGGGCACATCCTCCAATGCCAGCGGGATTGGTGCAACTGCGACGCTTTACAAAGATGGGCAGTCGCAGGCTCGACGCGTTCGAACCGGCTCCAGTTTTCTTTCGCAGTCTGAACTTATACTTACCTTCGGGCTTGGTCAGGAAAGCAAAATTGATTCTGTGATAGTCACCTGGCCGAGCGGAAAGACAAGTCGTATCTCCGATGTCGATGGCAACCAGGTTGTGACTATTGTGGAACCTGAATCTTGAAAATCTTAGCCTTGAATACTTTTGGATCATCCATAATGCTCCTCTGTCTGCTCGTGTTTGCAGGTTGCGGCACGAACGATAAGCCAGAACAAGACGCGGTCGATTTCAGGTCCGTACGTCTGCTGTCGAAGGCACGAGCAGATTTTGAACGTGGCAATTTCGCCAGAGCTTTGACTTCGTTGGATACTCTACAATCCGTAGGACCTGAACTGGCAGATGCGCATTTTATACGCGGGCGTATATACTTTGAGTTAAATCGGTTTGACGAAGCGGAGAAAGCCTATCTGTCCGTTACCGAATTGGATCCGCAGTACGCTGGGGTCTGGCACAACCTTGGCAATGTCGCTTTCAAACAACGCCAATACCGGTTGGCGATTAAACGGTATCAAACGGAACTGCTGGCGGGCGACGAGCCGCTTCCATGGCATGCTCTTGGTGGCGCCTACGAAGCACTGGGTATCGCAGATAGTGCACGCTTGGCATATAATCAAGCGATTGCGACAAACTCGAACTACGCTCCTGCACATTCAAGCCTTGCCGATTGGTACGAAAGGGAAGGTCTTTTCGAGGAGGCGCTTGTCGAAGCTCGAAAGGCTATGTCTATCGATTCAACCGACCTGAAGTACAAGTTTCAGCTTGGCAACCTTCTCGTTAGGCAAGAAATGTATAACGACGGAATCGTCCTTCTCCGGGAAGTAGTCAATGAGCAGCCATGGAACTATGGAGCCCTCTTCGCACTCGGTCGGGCATTGCAAAGAACGGGCAAACCTGATGAGGCTTCAGCCATCCTTAACCGCGCATCATCCGTCCGTGAAGTGCAATCCCAAATCGACTTGCTTCAAAACTCGGCGCAGACAAACCACTCGAGCTTTGAACATCAAATAGCGTATGCGGACGCTCTGCGCAAAACGAACCGACTCGATGAAGCCATCAATACGTATATGATTGCTTCGCATCTCCGCCCGAACAATCTGGCACTACAAAACAACATCGCCACCCTGCTCCTGCAGACCGGCAGGACAGAAAGCGCTCTGGACATGTATCAGAATATTGTAAAACAGGACTCGACATTTGGTGAGACCTGGATCAACCTGGGTGCCTACTACAGCCGCACCGGCAACACACAGCAGGCTAACGAAGCCTGGACAAAAGCCCTGCGATACGCGCCCGATCATCCTGTCGTACAGTCGTTAAAAAACCGACTCGATTCGTGAGCGACGCTGTGCTAGCGCTGCTGATAAACACGTACATAATCTATCTTCATCTCCTTCGGAAACTCGGTTGTCGCATCAGGATCTCCCGGCCAGTCCCCTCCTACGGCCAGATTAATGATCAGATAGAAATCTCGATCGAATGGTGCTGGATATTCACCCCCTTCCGAATACCATTCGGTCTGGGTTCCGTACAGCCCGCCATCGACGAACCAGCGAATCTCTCCTTCTTCCCACTCTGTCGTGTAAACGTGGTAGTCAGCGATACTGCTATCGTCAAAGAAAAGCGTATCACCACTTAATGTGTTATCGGGCCACCGGTCACCGTAGTGAAGCGTACCATATACGCGATCAGGTTGATGCCCGAGGGCTTCCATGATGTCAATCTCACCGCTCGATGCCCATGAGCCATAATGGTTCTCCGAAGGCATCATCCAGATGGCTGGCCAGAATCCCTGACCCGTCGGGAGGGCGGCACGAATCTCAAATTTGCCATAGGTCCAATCACCTTTGCCTATGCTTCTGAGTTTCGCGGACGTGTATCGATGAGGTTGCGTTGAGTCATCGACGGCACGGATAATCAGCTCTCCATCTTCTACCCGCGCATTATCCGGCGTGTACCATTGGAGTTCGTTGTTACCCCATCCACACAGGTTAATGTCACAGCCATCGCCATTCTGAAAACTCCACCTGGTCGAGTCAAGTTTTACTCCATCAAATTCATCTGCCCACACGAGATTCCAGTCCGTTGCTTCGGCTCCTGAATGAGTTGATTTCACTTCGTTCCGATTAGAACACCGAAACACGAAGATTACTAACAACAGTAGATGGCTCGCTCCTATGACAGTACTGTAGTTCATAGCGATCTTCAATTTGTAGATTGAAACTTGTTAAAGTACTCCCTTGCAGTAAGTGTATCTCCCTTCAACACGTGAAGCCGTGCCAGATTGAAGAGCATCGTTCGATCCAGCGAATCCCGCTCCTCCACGAGCGACAACCAGGCTTCCGCCTCTGCAAGGTGCCCGCCTCTAAGTTCAATGAGTCCCAACGCGTTCATGGAATTAACATCGCGATTCCTGTGGGCAGACTGAGCGGCGATTTCTCCAGTTATCCAATCGTATTTTGTATTGGACAAGGAAAATCCAACTGCTTCATTGATCACATTCAAATTCAGCGGTTGCCAGTTGGCCAGAGATCGATACGTCAGCAAGACTCCTGTCGTATCACGATCTGCCTTCTTATTTCGCAACGATTGCTGGAGCGCAATCGGCATCACGGTCTCACCTCTGAGAACGTTCAGAGCGAGTCTGTCGTCGGCACGGTTTGCCTTAAGTTGTCGTTCCACAAATTCCTCAAATTCGCGATTCTCTTCAGCCGGAGTTCTCTTCTTCTGAAACGGATATCCAGATTTCAATCTTGCAACCTGGAATTTGGCTGCAGCCTCGTCCACCCCGTCAATCATGATTTGATCACGACTGGCTGAGTCACTTTCACGTGACGTAATTGCTTCAAAAAAAACGGTGGCAACCAGTTCATAGCCGAGGTAATTCGGATGCAGATGATCCGTAAACAAGGAGTCACCTTCGACGCCGAGACTACTACGTTTTCTAAATTCAGATTCTAAATCGACGAGGGTAACACCTTGCACGCGAGTAAAACTCCGGATGGCATCGTTGATAGCTGTCGGCGCGCGAAAACGAATTGGATCCAGGTCACGCGCTTCAACAAACGCATTTCTTGCACCCGCTGTATCGCCGGCATTCATTAACGTTACTCCGGTCTCATACGCTTCGATGGCAAGACTATCGCTACCCAGTGGAGGTTGGTCTTTTAAATTTGCGACAAGTGTACCGATGTACACATCAACATCCCGGTTAACCCACGTCCGAATTGCGTCAGCCATGTTTTTTTCGAACTGTGCAACCCCGAGATGGTAGACATCGCTTCCTTGTTCTATTCCCGCCTCTCGAACGACCTGTGCCATCATCGTGCGGTCCTCCCCGGCAGGTGCTGATTGACTCGGGCTGAGGATATCCTCCAGCAGCAAATACGTTGCGGTCCGTTTCAAACGCAGGATCAATCGCTTCAACCACATCCAGTTGGCCACATTGTTCACAGTCGACGCGACACCAAACGCACCATAGTATTCATTGTGACCCGCATAGATAACGACAGCATCTGGCTCCATATCCGCTACTGCGTTCCGGAGGTCCCAAATGGTGTAACTATTCACCGCCGACATGCCAAAGTTTACAACTTCGACTTGTCTGTCAGTGAACGAACGTTCCAACATCGCCGCCAGGCGTCTTGGAAAACCGTGATAGAACTGGTATGGAAATCCGGCTGTCGATGACCCACCCAAAACTACAACACGAAAAGAGTCGTCTGATTTTTGTTGCAGAAAGGGCGTGAACGGGACCGAAGGTTGAAACGTCGGAAAGTACTTCTTGACGTATTCGGGATTCAATGCAACATACTCCTCTCTCGACGGCACCTCGATGAACTCCGTACGACCACTCGACCCGACTCCAACCAGACGCAAGAAGATTTCCAATGCAAGCAGTATGACGGCAGGACTCAATAGTGCCATCAGAAGAAAAACATTTTTCTTGGTACGCGACTGCGAGTTAGTATCCATTAGTCGAGCTCAGATCAATCCGAACCAGTTGAGCTATTTAATCAACGACGACAACAGGTAGCACCTGTCTGTGGGAGCCTCCATTAGTCGTCAGAAAATACAGTCCGGAAGCCAGACCGGTCACGTCAATCGAAATCTCCATCACTTGGCTGCCGGGAATTACTCCGTGGAACACACTTCGAGCTTTTCGACCCATCATATCATAGAGGTCAACGACATAAAACGAGTTGTTGATGGTTTCGATTGATAGCGTTCCGGTTTGCTGAACGGGATTTGGGTAGAACGACATATTCAATTCTTGAACGATCGATGCCGGTTCTATCCCCGACACATCGGCAAAGCTGATCTCCCAGATACCACGATCGCCGCCGTATTCAAGCACATAGATTCTATCGTCGACGAGGACGGCATCAATTGGATTGTCGAAACCGGTAACAATTCGACGCGTCGACATCTCGTAATTATCGCCCGTACTGACAAGCGAAAGTTGCAGCATGTCTTCTCCTTCGTCTCCGAACGGCCCGAGAAGGTCACTACTTGGTCCAGTCCAACTAAGTACAAATGCGTCGCCGGCAAATCCAGGCGGCAAAACAGTATCCGTGTCGAACACCAACCCGAGAGGAGATCGGTGCGGTGTGAGGCTTGCCACGGGCGCGCCCTCCACGTCAGCGTCTTTAACAGTTCCGTCTACAGGATCTCGAAACGAGTTTGCATCGGGACCAGCATTGGAGATCGGATCCATAAAGACAACGTTCTCTGGCACCGGTGGATAAGTGGGGTCGTCGTAAAAGAAGCCGTTTGAAGAAGAGAATGAGTTAGGGTTGATCAACAGATCCATCGACGGATCGTACGGACTGAATTGCTGCGGCGTGTCATTTGTCCCCATCCGCCAGGGAAATCCGTAGTGAAAACCTTCCCTGATCCAGTTGATCTCTTCAGCATCGTCGCGATCGCCTGAATTTTCAGTCGCGAACAGGTTACCATCAGCGTCGAACGCAAAGTCAAAGCTGTTGCGTACACCATCGGCAAACAGGAATCCTTTGGCGGTGAGTGAATCCGTATTGTTCGGAATAATCATCCCTGAACTATCGGCTGGCAGACGTAATATCGCCGAGGTGATCGGAGCTTCTCGTAATCCGGGAAAAGCGTTGCCGTTCGTCTGTAATTCACCATGGTCCGTCCTTGAGCCACTATTTAAATACAAGTGCGCACCGTCGGGAGAAACGATCATCCCGTTGAACAAATGATCAAACGGCGTAGCACTTCGTGGATACGGTTCGGTCGCTGCTAACAGAGACCAGTTGTGTCCGTCCGTACCATCGGGTAAACCTTTCATCACTTCCGCTATCGTATTTGCACCATCACTCCGATTGCCGACCAGATAAAGTGAGCCATCTGCTCCTGTGGCGAAGCCAAGAACTGAAGATGCGAGTCCATGATCTGAAGGCGTATACACCAATTGCGCTGCCTGACCAATAAACGGTGAGTCAAGTGCGTAGACTTCTCCCAGTGCAGTGACATACATCAAGACGTCGGAACTTGAATCATACCCGATGCGGACCGGCGCAATGCTCGCGGACGACACAAATCGTACACTGACACCGGGTTCGATTGCAGTAGGCGACTGACCTCGCGCAGGCATCAGCAGTGCAAAGGTTGATAGATAGAATAGAATTAACAATCGCATATGCTGCACTGCAGATGATGTTTGAAACGCTTAAATCTGATTTCTTTGTTAGCACAGCCACTCGGTTTAGAAATTGAGATACTGAACTTCATTAAATTGGCAGGGCCCGATGAAGCACATAGCTCGTCGTGGTTTGATATAACATAATCAAAAAAGATGCACTATGGATCGAGTCATTCTCAAATGCTTTTTCTTTTGTCTTTTCAGCACCACGATTTTTGTCGGTTGCGATTCGGAGACGAAAGAGTCAAATCTTAATGCCTGGCCGCTCACTCAAAGTGGAACTCCACTCGATGATTCGATCGAGGCAAAAATTGATTCGATACTCGCCGTGATGACGCTCGAGGAGAAAGTTGGCCAGACCATTCAGGCGGACATCAACTCGATCACCCCGGCCGACATTGAAGATTATCCTCTCGGATCAGTTTTGAACGGTGGAAACTCGGCACCCGGGGCGAACAACAAGGCAGCACCGCATGAATGGCTTGAGCTTGCTGATGAATACTGGAACGTATCAACGACAAGGCCTGGCGCTGCCATCCCGATACTATGGGGCACCGACGCGGTCCATGGTCATAACAATATCGTCGGCGCAACCGTGTTCCCTCACAACATCGGACTCGGTGCAGCACGAAACCCTGAACTAATCCAGGCAATCGGTCGAGTTACTGCTCGCGAGACACGCGTCACCGGTCAGGACTGGACCTTTGCGCCGACCCTCGCCGTTGTCCGTGACGATCGGTGGGGCAGGACGTACGAAGGATATTCTGAAGATCCGGATATTGTTGCTGCTTATTCAAAAGCCATGGTTACCGGTCTGCAGGGCGAGCCTGGCTCAGCCGATTTCCTGCGCAATGGTCACGTGATCTCCACCGCAAAACATTTTCTCGGAGATGGCGGCACAGATAAGGGTGTCGATCAGGGTGACAATCTCAGTTCCGAAGAAGACCTGAGCAGAATACATGGCGCTGGTTATCCACCCGCAATCAGTCAGGGTGTGCAAACCGTCATGGCATCGTTTTCATCATGGAAAGGCTCCAAGCTACATGGCCATGCCTATCTACTCACCGACGTTCTTCGCGGACGTCTCGGTTTCAATGGTTTCGTTGTTGGTGACTGGAACGGCCACGGACAGGTAGATGGGTGTGAAAGCACTTCCTGTGCTGCTTCGTTTAACGCCGGTGTCGATATGTTCATGGCACCGGATTCCTGGAAGCCTCTATTCGAGGCGACACTACAACAGGTGAAAGACGGTGAGATAAGTGAAGAACGACTACATGAAGCCGTCCGTAGAATCTTGCGCGTGAAACTCCGAACAGGATTATTCGACAACGGTGCGCCCAGTACACGACCTCTCGCCGGATCTTATGAGCTTTTAGGTTCGCCGGAGCATCTCGAAGTGGCACGTCAGGCGGTACGAGAATCCTTGGTCCTGTTAAAAAATCAAGACTCAATATTACCTCTCAACCCGACAACAAATATTCTTGTCGCCGGAGACGGGGCAGATAATATCGGGAAGCAAAGCGGCGGTTGGACTCTCAACTGGCAGGGCACGGGTCATTCGAACTCGGACT
>CBDUKH010000033.1:0-29798 GCA_965367755.1 uncultured Rhodothermales bacterium | reverse complement strand
ATCTGGCCTCAGATGAAATCGATTGTCGAAAATCTCAACTAGCGAGTAAGATTTTTCCTGATGTGGCCACTAGTGCGCGTCGTAGGTAAACCCAGAAGTTTCCAGTCCGGCACGCCCCCCTCCAGATGCAACACTGTTAAGTTGCATTCCTCCAGAATGTCTACTGCTCTAAGTGACATCCAGTTATATGCGCTCCGACAGTAGACCACATATGTCGACGTGTCAGGCAGGCTGGCGCTGGCAGACGAGAGTTTGTCAAGGGGAATGGAACGAGCCCCTCTGATGCGACCGGCAAGAAATTCTTCTGTGGGTCGGACATCGATCACCACGACATTCTTCTTCTCGGTTAGCATCTGGTGCAGTTCGACGAGACTGATAGATTTATGCGGGTTATCAAAGGACTCTGAAACAATTTCATCTACTTCGAGCAAGTTTCGACGGGCAACTTTTCGCAGTGCGTGCCAGAGGGCGAGTACTTGTTCGTTGGACGGGCTGTAAAATGAGTAAGGTCCTTCTTTCCTGACCTGGACAATACGGGCCGCAAGTAGCGTTCTCAGATGCTGCGATGCGTTAGCAATTGAGAGGTTCGTTTCGGCAGCTATTGATTCAACGCTTCGTTCTCCCTGAGAAAGCAGATCAAGTATCTCGAGGCGCCGGGCACTACCAAGAGCCTTCCCAATTCTTTCGAACTGGTGATACAACTTGTCAAGGTAAATTCGTTCGTCTACCAATGTGCCGGGAGAGTATTTTAATAAAACAGGCTTGAAAGGATACGAGCCTCACGAGGACAAAAGCAATTCTGTCGTCAGCTATTCACTTATGCTAAATCCTTAACTTCTGAAATTAAGGATGTGAGCGAGTCTTTGGCGTCGCCAAATAGCATTCTCGTCTTCGGCGCATAAAACAATTCATTGTCGATACCGGAATAGCCAGGACGCATACTCCTCTTGAGGATTATCGTCGTATTTGCGTGGTCAACATTTAGAATTGGCATTCCATAAATCGGGCTCGCCGGGTTTGACCTCGCAGCCGGGTTGACTACGTCGTTGGCGCCGATCACGAGCGCAACATCCGTAGAATCGAAATCACCATTAATATCATCCATTTCAAAAAGGAGGTCGTACGACACGTTCGCTTCGGCGAGCAAAACGTTCATATGACCCGGCATCCGTCCAGCGACGGGATGAATTGCATATCTGACATCTACACCGTTCGCACGCAGCAATTCTGCCAGTTCGCGAACCTGATGTTGAGCCTGTGCCACTGCCATACCATACCCGGGGATGATGATAACACGTTGCGCGTACGACAAGAGGATTGCAGTATCGTCTGCTGTCGTTTGTGTCACGCTCATACCTTCAGGCAGAGCCGCAACAGGGCTGCTCGAATCCGAGTCGCCGCCAAACCCGCCAAGGAGAACATTTAGCAAGGAACGGTTCATTGCCTCACACATGATGTTTGTGAGGATGAGTCCAGAGGCGCCAACGAGCGCGCCACTGACGATCAGGGCTGTGTTGCCGAGCACGAACCCGGTTGCGGCCGCGGCAAGGCCAGAATACGAATTAAGGAGCGCGACGACGACCGGCATGTCAGCGCCACCGATAGGAATCACCAGCAGGATGCCCAAAACCAATGCAATACCGAAAAGTGCAAAGCCAGCCTGCACGACGGGTTCAGATACAGCGGGAAAATCGCCAGTAGCCATGGTCATATAGACGATAGCAGCGACAACAGAAAGGGCTAGCAGCGCCGTCAACGGACGCATTCCAGGGAATGAGATCGGGTTACCAGAAATTTTGCCGGCCAGTTTGCCAAACGCCACGAAGCTGCCGGAGAAGGTTATCGTCCCAATTAGAATACTCAAGGCTATCGTTATAGCCATACCGGCATCAAAAACTTCGCTGACGTTGGTAGTACTACCGAGGTACCGTGCGATCTCCGCACCTGCCACGAGCGCCGAAGCAAGCCCACCAAAACCGTTGAACGCCGCTACAAGCTCCGGCATGCCAGTCATCTCGACCCGCTTGGCGAGCAGAGCACCGATCCCTGCGCCAACCACGAGCCCACCAAGCATTTCCGCCGGAGTAAGAATTTGCGACATGAAGAGAGTTGCGACGACGGCAATCAACATACCGAGCGCCGCGAGCTGGTTTCCCCTCCTCGCCGTCGCCGGAGATGTAAGCTTCTTCAATCCGAGAATAAACAGGACTGCCGCTATCAAATAGGACAGATCGATCAGGTCTCCTTTCATCAATATTCTCTCAGGAATTGTCTGCTTTAATTTCTTTGGTTGTAGGCTTCTTCTTGAACATCTGAAGCATGCGATCTGTCACCATAAATCCGCCGACGACGTTGATGGTGGCTACGATAAGTGCCCCAACTCCGATCCATTTTGCCCAGGGCTCCCCTACCATTCCCGCCACAACCAGGGCACCGACGATAGTGATTCCGCTGATAGCATTCGAACCTGACATCAGGGGCGTGTGCAGTGTTTGCGGCACCTTGCTGATGACCTCCATCCCTATGAAAGATGCGAGCACAAAAATGATAATATTATCAAGCATATTACTGGCCGTTAATGATTCCTTTGACTCGCTCGTTGACAATTTCTCCATTGCGACAAACACAGGCGCCTTGCATTATTTCGTCATCCTGATTAATCGCCAGGTTGCCGTCGTCGATCATTTCGTCGAGCATTGCGAAAAGTGTCCTTGAATACAATTGTGTTGCGTGCGCTGCAACAGTAGATGCAAAGTTTGTCTCGCCGATAATTGTGACGCCGTTGACTACAACCGTCTCGTCAGGTTTTGAATAGACACAATTCCCGCCATTGGCTGCCGCGAGGTCGACGATGACCGAGCCGGGAGCCATAGCTGCGACTGCCTCTTCAGTAATCAGAATTGGGGCCGGTCGACCCGGGATAAGGGCTGTCGAAATGATAACATCCGACTTGGCTATTTCCGGGATGAGAAGTTTTGTTTGCTGGCGCGCCTTTTCTGCGCCGAGTGCCTTTGCGTAACCACTGCTGTCCTCCATGTCGTCGATTTCAAAGGCGAGTTCAACGAACCGACCGCCGAGGCTTTCAACTTGTTCTTTGACAGCCTCCCTGATATCGTATGCGGCGACCCGAGCACCGAGCCTGCGGGCTGTAGCAATCGCCTGAAGTCCGGCAACCCCGGCGCCCAGAACAAGTACATTTGCTGGCTTGACCGTTCCTGCTGCAGTAGTCAACAGCGGGAAATACTTCGGGAGATGATCCGCGGCGACAATGACGGCCTTGTAACCCGCGATGTTAGCCATTGCGGACAGAGCGTCCATTTTTTGAGCGCGTGAAATCCTGGGTACCATTTCCATGGCAAATGCTTGCGCGCCTCGCGAAGCGAGTTGGGTCGATGGCTGCGTGTCATCCAATGGTCGAAGAAACCCCAGGTAAACGGAGCCGCTGCGCATTAGTTGAATTTCTGCGGCTGTCGGAGGCTGGACCTTTACGACAACATCGGAACCAAACACCTGTTCTCGGGAGCCAACGGAAGCACCGGCATCAACATAGTCAGAGTCTGAGATATTGGCATTGGTACCAGCTCCAGATTCGACGACAATCGCAGCTCCCTTTTTAATCAAGCGCTTGACGACATCCGTATCGATGGCTACTCGCTTTTCACCGTCCTGCTCCCGTGGAACCCCAATAGTAATTGCCATAGCAAATTTTGAGAAAATGATATTGCGACTTAGCTGTTAGTGGATTCGAAGTGGTCCATGAATGCGACCAGCGCATTAACTGACTCTTCCGAACAGGCGTTGTAAATACTGGCGCGAATGCCTCCAACCGTTCGGTACCCTTTCAGGGCCTTTAGATTATTCTGTCCGGCTTCCGCAATGAACTTGGCCTCGAGCTCTTCCCCACCATCCAATCGAAACGTCACGTTCATTTTAGACCGAGAGTCCTTTTGGGCAGTACCACGATAAAAGTCCGTCTTGTCTATGCGGTCGTAGAGCGTTTTTGCTTTCCGATTGTTTATTTCTTCGATGGCTGGGATACCGCCTTTTCCATCTATCCATCGAAGGACTTTCTCAACCATGTACACGGCAAACACTGGTGGAGTATGGAAGAGCTTTGCGGTATGAGTGCCGTAGTCCAACAATGTCGGGAGGTTGGATTTCCGTTTCTGTAGAAAATCGTCCCGGACCAGCACTACGGTTGTTCCAGCCGGACCGATATTTTTTTGCGCTCCGGCATATATGAGTCCATATCGACCAAGGTCAAAGGGACGACTCATAAAATCGCTTGAGGCGTCACACACCAAAGGACAGTTGGCTTGAGGAGTGTATGAGAACTGCGTACCGTAGATCGTATTGTTCGATGTGAAGTGCAGGTAGTCAGGGTTGCTACCGAGTTCCCATGAAGCCGGGTCCGGAATAAACGTAAAACTGTCGTCTTTACTTGAAGCGGCGACGTTTACATTTCCACAGAACTGCGCCTCCTTGATCGCTTTACTCGACCAGGCGCCGGTATTGAGGTAGTCTGCACTGTCAGAGAGGAAGTTCAGTGGTACCTGGTAGAACTGGAGCGACGCACCGCCTTGCAAAAAGAGGATGTGCCATTCGTCTCCCAGACCGAGCAATTTTCTAAACAAAGCTCGCGCCGAGTCGGCGACTTCGGTGTATTCCTTGGACCGATGTGACATCTCGATGATGGACGATCCAGCTCCCCGGTAGTCGGTGATTTCATTTCGGACCTCTTCGAGCACTTCAAGTGGAAGTGCGCCTGGTCCTGCAGAGAAGTTGTGTACTCTTGCCACGTTCGTAGGATAAAGTTTAGAAAGAATTGGGTTGCTACATTCGGATAGCTTTGACAGCTATAACATCCGGGATGTTTTGAATACGCGCGATGGTTGTTTCGTCTTCAGCTCCGTCGATTCGAATTTGTGCACACGCCGCCCGCGCACCGTCAAACACGAGGTTTTCCATTTCCTGAACGTTCCAGTCGGACTCACTAATTTCATGCAAGATTTTTGCGAGAACACCGACCTTATCCAAGTGCCGTACGGTCAGTTGGAAACTCACGGGCGTTTGCGCCGCCATGTTGACACAGTTTAGTGCAAAACCATCAATCATGTACGTGGAAATTATTCGGAGCGCCTCGGCTGCTATCGCTTCCTGCGCCTGTTGTGTTGATGCGCCAATGTGATGAGTGATATAAACAGCATCGCTGTGAGCTAAAGCGGATTCCATTTCGCCTTCTTTCCCTGCTGGTTCGCCGTCGAAAACATCCACCGCTGCTCTGATGCCCTTCGTGGCAATCGCCGACAGCAACGCGTCTTCGTCCACAACACTGCTGCGAGTTGTGTTAATCAACCATGCACCGGGTTTCATAGCATCGAAGAAGCCTTTATCAGCAAGGTTCTGGGTGTCGGATGTAGCTGCAACGTGCAGACTTACAATGTCGGCGTTGGCCGCCACTTGCTCCGGGCCATCCATCATTCGTACTCCCAGCGCTGCCGCCCGCGCAGAGTTTAGCGATCGACTCCAGGCTATAACATCCATTCCAAATGATCTCGCCAGGGCGGCAACCTCGGATCCAATGTTACCCAGTCCAACCAGACCCAACGTTCGCCCCTTCAGTCCAGCAGCCTGCGAATACAAAGCCTTGTTCCATTTTCCAGCGCGTGCATCGGCAACGTTATCGGGAATGCTCCTATCTAGGGAGAGTATCAGGCCCATTGTCAGTTCAGCAACTGCAGTGGCGTTCTTTCCCGGACAGTTTGATACAAAGATCCCGCGGCTGGACGCCGCACTTACATCGATCGTGTCATAACCGGCACCTGCACGAACTACCAGTTCCAGTTCAGAGCAAGCAGACAGTGCATTCTCCGGCACTTTTGTAGACCGAACGACAAGCACCTGCGGGCGAAACGATGCCAGTGCCTCGACGAGAGCATCGTCCTTAAGCCCGGGCTCCATTCGTACGTCAGCACCCTGAGCTTTCAGGTTGTCAACGATGCTGTCTTCAAGTTTGTCTGCAACTAAAACTTTCATGCGTGCCTAGAATAAGTGGACAAGGAGTCCGCTACGTAATTTCGGTTCGAACCACGTTGACTTCGGTGGCATTAGTAAACCGGCGTCGGAAACGTCGACCAGCTCTTCGATGCTAGTCGGGTACATTGAGATTGCCATGGCAGCGCGTCCCCCGTCGACAAGTCGCTCCAGCTCATCGGTTCCCCGTATGCCACCAACAAAGTCGATGTTCGGATCGCGTCGCGGGTCTGATATTCCCAGTAATGGTTCAAGAAGATATTCTCCGAGCCGGGCCACATCCAGGTCGTTAACGGCGTTCGGATTGGCCGAGGAAGGTAGTGATGCTTCGTACCAGCTTCCTCCTAAATACATGCAAACAGTTCCACGTTCTCCAGGGACGGGGTTGTCGGTTGGCTTGAGCGAAAAAGTCGCTTCAAGCTGTTCGCGGAAACCATTTCCTGAATTTGGCAGTGTGCGAATAATCCGATTGTACGGAAGGATTGCCATATCGCCCATGGGAAATACGACTGCAGGAAAATAGTTAATCTCTTCTGACACCTTCGCGGCTCCCGCTTCTTTGGCGGCACGGCTTGCTGCTTTACAACGGTGGTGACCGTCTGCTACATAGAGTTTGCTGACAGAACGAAATGCCTGAACAAGTGGACCGGGTTCAGCTACCTGCCAGATGGTATGCTGGACCCCGTCGTCTGCCTTGAAATCATAGAGCGGGGCATTCTTTTTTACGGAGGCGACGATAGCATCTACCTCGTCATCGTTGCGGTACGTCAACATGATGGGTTCGGCGTGAGCGCGTTGCTCAATGATATGCCGCGTCCGATCGTCTTCTTTGACCGGGCGCGTCTTTTCATGTTTTAGAATTGTATCGTCGTCATATTCAGCCACAGCCACACAGCCAAATATTCCCGTCTGATGCCGGCCGTTCATTATCTGCCGATACACATACAGGCAAGGAGTGTCGTCCTGCGTGGTATAGTCTGCGGCGACAAACTTCTTCAGGTTCTCGGCCCCCGTTTGATAGACGACATCAGCATGCTCGTCTATGTTTTCGGGGAGATCGATTTCCGGTCGGATGACATGAAGAAAGCTGGAAGGCTTGCCTTTTGCGAGCTCGCGTGCTTCTGCTACACTAATCACATCGTAGGGAACGCTCGCAATGTCTGCTGCTTTCTCGGGTACGGGGCGAACAGCGCGAAACGGGTGTAGTGTTGCCATTTACTATCTATCTGCAATTTTGTGGTCCTGCCTCTATGGTAAGAGGATTTAACGACAGAAGTTATTAAGACGCAGATGAGTATAAAAGCGTTTTGTGCAATCAAGTGTGAACAACCTGTGCAATCGCATGGTTGCCAGGCGAATCTCATTTGACTCACCATGGGCCGCGGTGTATATTGCGAACCCTCATCGCGGGGTGGAGCAGCTGGTAGCTCACCGGGCTCATAACCCGGAGGCCGCGGGTTCGAATCCCGCCCCCGCTACAAGAGAAGAAAGGCACTCGGCACTGGCTGAGTGCCTTTTTTGTTGACGTAGATTTTGCTCCACAGCTTTACTCGAACAACGTCGGTCAACAGCTGCTGACAATTCGTCTCTGTCGAAACGTGTTTGCCAGGCAGCATTCAATTCACCTGCCGCACGTTAAGCATGTCACCGAGCGTTTCCTCAGATTGACAGGACCAGTCGAAACTTCGGTCCGTCCAATTCTTGGCCGTTTCCTTGAGTATCTCTCCAACGTTGTGGTGTCAGGGAATCTTTCATGACCCAGACAAGAATTGTAGTCCCGGCACCAATCACAGCCCCTGCAATTATATCCGATGGAAAGTGCATGCCATGCCATATCCGGCTCAAACTTATTGACGAGGCAAGTAGGTACACCGGGGCCACAACATACCATTTGCTTTGTCCCATTGCCAGAGATGTTGCAATCGAAAACGAGATCGCGGCATGTCCTGATGGAAATGCGTAAGGGTCCAGTCTACTCGTTCGCGAACTCTTCGAGCGTGACTCGATGTCCGAGAGTTTGCGAAACGGTCTTGTTCGCTTAACTATGTTTTTAAGGAGTATTACGGTGCCGACAGTTGCGCCTTCAGACAGGGTCAGCAGGTAGGCATTCCTGTAGTCCCGGTTATCCTCAGATACAAAGGCTGTACCCCACTCGAATGATGTAGTCAGAACAAACAATGGGTAGGATGCTCTGTTGACGCCGCGCATGAACGAGCCAAACGGTTCTCCATCGTGGCTGTAAACCCACCGCAACAGATCCTCATCCGCATCATGAAGCGTCTGGCCCTGAGCGTAACTGGGTGTTACCATGCCCAGAACAATGAGAATGGGAACGGTTAGTGCAATTCGTCGGAAACTGATTCGTCGGAAACACAGTTGCTGGCCAAATCTGTGGTCAGCAACTGAGTACTTCCCCACTTTTTGTGAGCGGTGGTCAGACTGCAATAGGTTCAGGTTTGGCACGGCCATTCACTGCTTCAGGCTCTACAATCATCCCAAGATCCACTTTGACCTTGTGTTTGATTTCATCGTGCGCATCAGCATTTTCGGCGAGCCATCTCTTCGTGGCATCTCGACCTTGTCCGATTTTTGTCTCACCATACGCATACCACGAACCCGACTTGGCAATAATGTCGCAGTCGACCGCGAGGTCAACGAGTTCGCCGAGAGAAGAGACGCCTTCACCGTAAATGATATCGAACTCGGCTCGACGGAACGGAGGAGCGACTTTGTTTTTTACGACTTTCACGAGTGTTCTATTGCCTACTATTTCCGCACCATCCTTCACGGCACCGATCCGACGGATGTCCATGCGGACTGATGAGTAAAATTTGAGGGCTCGCCCACCTGACGTCGTTTCGGGGCTTCCGAACATGACGCCGATCTTTTCTCGAATTTGATTGATAAAGACGAGGGCGGTCTTGGTTCGGTTGATGTTAGCCGTCAGTTTTCGAAGCGCCTGACTCATTAGCCTTGCCTGAAGACCAACATGCGTATCACCCATATCGCCTTCGATTTCAGCCTGTGGTGTCAATGCAGCCACGGAGTCAATGACAATCACGTCCAGGGCGCCACTACGAACCAGTGTATCACAAATGTTCAGGGCCTGTTCTCCCGAATCCGGCTGTGAGACAAGCATCATATCAATATTGACGCCCAATTTTTCGGCATAAGCTGCATCGAAAGCATGCTCTGCATCAATAAATGCACACGTACCACCGAGCTTTTGCGCCTCGGCGATAATATGAGTGGCTAGAGTCGTCTTGCCAGACGATTCAGGGCCATAGATTTCAGTCACTCGTCCCCGAGGGATACCACCCACGCCAAGTGCAGCGTCAAGGGTCAGGGATCCTGTTGGAATACATTCGATGGCAGCAATTGGAGCGTCACCAAGTCGCATTATCGAGCCTTTGCCATATGTTTTTTCAATCTGCTTCATGGCCAGATCGAGTGCCTTGTGCTTTGCCGGATCTAAATCTGTGGTTTCCATCGAGTTTCCTATGTCTTCAATTGGGTATAAAAAACGAGCGTCCTTCTGCTAGACACATATTACACACATAATATAACTTTCGAAAGAGATTTTAATACAGAGAGCGAATTTTCGTGCGAAGAACTAACTAACACTTGCTCTCTGTCGCATTTTCAGCAATTGTAAGCGGACCAGGTTCATGCCTGCAGTAGACGACCGTCGTTTGTTGCCGATGCGGTCATTGCCGAAAATCTGCTTTACCGCAAATGAGCCCTCGGCCGAGGCAAACCCGAACCATACTGTCCCTACCGGTTTCTCATCGGACCCCCCAGTGGGGCCCATAATACCGGACGTAGACAGGCCGATATCTGTGTGGAACCGATTTCGAATCTCTTCAGCCATCCGAACCGCAGCAGGTTCGCTGACAGCACCATGCGCCGCCAAAATTTCATCGTCAACGCCGAGCGTATTTCTCTTCACATCGTTCGAGTATGCAACGACTGCACCCTTAAACACGGCCGACGCCCCTGGAACATCCGTCAACCTGCTAGAGATAAGGCCCCCCGTACAACTTTCAGCTATCGCAAGTGTCATCTCATTGTCCCGCAACAGATTGTACAACACATTCTCAAGCTGAATATCATCTCTTGTGTAGATAAATCTGTCGGTAATCTCGCGCAGGAGTCTTTCGCATTTGTCAAGCTGTTCAGTAGCACCCTCTACATCGTAATCGTATAAGCCCAGCCGAATCCGTACCCCATCAAGATTAGGCAGGAATGCAACGGAAACGTCGCTGGGAAATCGATCCAATGTGGGTCGAACCAAATCCTGAAGGTTCGATTCTCCTATCCCAGTGAGCGATAATGTCCTGTACGCGATCGGTGGGAGTTCGACTGCTTTACGGAGACGAGGCAGGACTTGATTGGTAAAGAGCCACTTCATTTCGCGTGGAACACCCGGTACAACGACGACAACGTTTTTGTTGTCACCTTGCGAGGAAGTATACCATAAGCCCGGCGCGCTTCCCATCTCGTTGTCAAGAACTACAAAGTCCTCGGGGACCATTGCCTGGACCTTATTGCTTTCCGGTATTTTGCGGCCACGTCGTTCAAAGCGGGCCTCAATTTTACGATAGACTGCCTCATCAAATATGAGCTCTTTTCCGAACGCGTTTGCGACACCATCTCGCGTAACGTCGTCATGTGTAGGCCCTAAGCCGCCTGTTACTACAGTAAGTGCGTTGGACGCCGCTGAAACCTTGACGGCCGTCGTAATGGCCTCAATGTCATCGCCGATGGTTATGATATTGGCAACCCTGAACCCGGCTTCGGTTATCCTGGACGCTAGCCATGTTGAATTGGTGTTGTTGATCTGCCCAATCAGAATTTCATCGCCAATCGTAATGATATCAGCGTTCACGTATCATGTCCCCCCATTTTTGCGGGTTGGTGCGCCAGCTTCGAAGTAACTCCAGTTCATCCTCCCGAATCGACCCGGCCGCAACGGCAGCCTCGAGCAGCGTTTCATAATTCGTGAGAACGAAAAACGGAATACCTGCGTCTTGAAATGCGGAGTCGGCAAACGGAAAGCCGTATGAAAAGATAGCCAGAACGGCGTTCACGGTTCCGCCTGCCTCCTGAATCGCTTCGACGGCTTTCAGCGATGACATCCCGGTCGAGATGAGATCTTCAATCAGGATCACGTTCCGGCCTTCAACCGAAGGACCTTCAATAATGTTATTTCTTCCATGCGATTTGGCAGATGCCCTCACGTAACACATTGGCTTTTCGAGGTGCGTTGCCAGGATAGCGGCGTGCGGAATTCCGGCTGTCGCCGTGCCCGCAACGACATCAAGTTCAAGCTGCCGATAGCTGATAATTTCTTCGAAGGACTTCGCGATCATTTCCCGGAGGATGGGGAAACCTAACGTTTTGCGGTTATCGCAATAGATAGGTGATTTGAGTCCCGATGCCCACGTGTACGGTTGATGCGGCGAGATTGAGACTGCTCCAATTTCGAGTAATCCTTCTGCTATACACGACCTTATTGTGCTGTCAGCCACCCGATTCTTTTTTTTGAATGTTGAGGAAATAAAGGATTCCGGTAAGTAGTGTCATAATGACGACTACTATTAATGCGATCAACGGAATCATGCTGTCGAGGATCCATCCGCAAAGGCGACCGAGAACGCCGGGCAATCTCTCCACAAACAGAAAAACCAGAATGGAGATTAGAAATGTGAGTTGGACCGTCGTTTTCGTCTTCGCCAGGGGAAGTGTTTTTATTGACCTCCCTCTCGACTCCGTCCAACTCCGAAGCGCGGTAAGCGCGATATCCCGGAAAGCAATCAGAACAACGGCCCATAGTGGTACCAGGTCAGGGCGGATGATGTAAAGCGTAACGAACGTACCGAGAACGAGAATTTTGTCGGCGAGGGGATCCAGAAACTGACCCAGTCGAGAAGGTACCTCGAGGGTTCGGGCCAATTTCCCGTCCAGATAATCGGTAATCGATGCTGCCACAAAGAGAAACAGCGCCCAGAAGTACCCCGCCGTCGTTCCCCCGAGCAGAAGAATAATCAGGACCGGGGTTGCCAGTATTCTGAAGATGGTAAGCGAATTCGGAAGGTGTTTCATCCGCGTATCAGAAACTGGTGCTGTTAGTAACGGACAAAACGAAGATCCCAGGCTGTGGCATTAACGGCTATCGAAACGATTGGTACGGCTTCTGTGCTTACGCACAAGGTACAAAAAGATGGATGAATCAGTCGTTTTGTCGACTGATTCGCTTGCGGGTCTGACAATGTGTCGTTAGTTGCAGAATGGCATTGTTCTTGAGCAACAGTATGAAGTAAATCCGGCAGTGTGCGCGAAGCCAGTGTTGGTTTTCGAAATTAGGGTATCGCAAACATATTATTGTTGAATTAACGAATACATACGATGAGCAAAATTATTGGTATTGACCTGGGTACGACCAACTCTGTTGTTGCCGTGATGGAGGGTGGCGAACCGGTCGTTATCACCAACTCAGAGGGCGCCCGGACGACCCCATCTATTGTCGCCTTCAAGAAAGACGGCGAGCGTCTGGTTGGAGCTCCCGCCAAGAGGCAGGCCATAACAAATCCCACAAACACGCTTTTTTCAATCAAGCGTTTTATGGGAAGGAAGTTTAATGAGGTCGAGTCTGAGATGAAGACGATACCTTACGAGGTAGTCAGCGGCGAGAATAACACGGCTCGTGTCAAGGTTGACGGTCGACTCTATACGCCGCAGGAGATTTCGGCGATGATCCTTCAGAAGTTGAAGCAAACCGCAGAAGATTACCTTGGCGAAAAAGTTCACGAGGCCGTGATTACTGTGCCAGCGTACTTTAACGATGCACAGCGGAAGGCTACAAAAGAAGCTGGCGAAATTGCCGGCTTGAAGGTCGAGAGAATCATCAACGAGCCAACGGCAGCAGCGCTGGCGTATGGTCTTGACAAGAAAGAGGAAGAAGCGACCATTGCCGTATATGACCTCGGTGGTGGTACATATGATATCTCGATTCTGGAATTAGGCGATGGCGTTTTCGAAGTCAAGTCTACCAATGGAGATACTCATCTCGGTGGCGATGACTTTGATCAGCGACTGATCGATTACATAGCTGATGAATTCAAATCCCAGGAAGGCATCGACCTCAGAAATGACGCGATGGCACTTCAGCGTTTGAAGGAAGCAGCCGAAAAAGCGAAGATTGAACTCTCGAGCTCGACGCAGACGACGGTAAATCTTCCGTTCATCACTGCAACGCAGGACGGACCGAAGCACCTTACACTGGATATCACGCGATCGAAATTTGAACAGCTCGTCGACGATCTTATTCAGAGGAGTATTCCTCCGATGAGCAAGGCGCTTAAGGATGCTGGAATTGATATATCGAAGATTGATGAGGTCATTCTCGTCGGTGGTTCCACACGGATTCCTAAAGTACAGGAAGCCGTCGAGGAGTTCTTCAAGAAGAAGCCAAACCGATCGGTGAATCCGGATGAAGTTGTAGCTGCCGGTGCAGCAATTCAAGGTGGCGTTCTTTCGGGAGATGTTTCCGACGTCTTGTTACTCGACGTCACACCACTGAATCTCGGTATCGAGACTCTGGGCGGTGTAACCACGCCACTCATCCCGGCCAACACGACTATCCCGACCAAGAAGAGCGAAGTGTTCTCTACGGCGTCGGATAATCAACCATCGGTTGAGATTCATGTGTTGCAGGGAGATCGTTCCATGGCTGCCGATAACAGAACAATCGGCAAGTTTCATCTGGACGGTATTCCACCAGCGCCTCGCGGAGTTCCGCAGGTTGAGGTCACTTTTGACATCGATCCAAACGGTATCCTGAGCGTGTCTGCCAAGGACAAGGCGACGGGTAAGGAACAGTCGATTCGTATCGAAGCCTCGAGTGGCTTGAGCGAAGCAGAGATTGAAAAAATGCGGGCAGACGCGAAGGCGCATGCCGACGAAGACCGTAAGAAGCGAGAGCAGGCCGACAAGGTCAACATGGCCGACTCGTTGATCTTTACGTCCGAGAAAAACCTCTCCGAGTATGGAGACAAGCTGTCTGCTGATAAGAAGGCAAAGATCGAATCTGCACTTGAGCGGCTCAAAGAAGCGCACAAGCAGCAGAACCTCGACGAAGTCGAATCATCCATGCAGCAGCTTAACGAAGCCTGGAGTGAAGCGAGTGAAGAAATGTATGCTGCGCAGCAGGAAGCTGCTGCCGGTGATGCAGGTCAGCAGGCCACTAATGGCGCTGGTGATGCTCCGGACGAAACAGAAGTTCGGGACGTTGACTATGAAGTCGTCGAAGAGGACGATGAGAAGTAGGTAGCGATACTTTCAAGAAACTAAGGCCACGGGAGGTAACTTCTGTGGCCTTTTTCTTTTGAGTTATGAGTTGTGAGTTATGAGTTATTGGTTGTGAGTTAAATCTTGAACAACTTCCTGGCGGTTGCTGACGTTTGCCTCGCTATTTCGTCGTAGGATAGTTCATAGATCGTGGCGAGACGTTCCGCAACATATCGTACGTAAGCGGACTCGTTGCGCTTGCCTCGATTGGGTTCGGGTGCCAGAAAGGGCGCGTCGGTTTCAAGTACAACGTGCTTCAGGTTTATACCGTCAAGGGCTGCCGCGACTCCCCCGTTCTTGAAAGTGACCGTCCCTCCTACACCGAGATGAAATCCCAACTCTAGCGCTGATTTCCCGAGTGACAGTGGCCCTCCATAACAGTGAAATATCCCTCTAAGTCGTTCAGGTCGTGCTGAAGCATCACGCTCCTCGGTCAATATCCTGACGACATCACTATCTGCGTCACGATTATGAATTACCAGTGGCAAATCGGTCTCAATCGCCAGTTGGATGTGGCGCCTGAAAAAGTCGTGCTGGATGTCATCAAAAGTTCTATCCCAGTAATAGTCCAGGCCAGATTCCCCGACTGCGACCACCGAATCCTCGTCGCACAAATCCACCACCTTCTGAAAATCGGCATCGGTCGCCTCCCTGGTATCTGACGGATGAAGGGCGGACATGACATATAAGCCATCGTATTTTTGACTTAACTCAATCGCAGCATGGATTGACGCAACATCGATAGCCGGCATTACGATTTTTTCAACGCCGGCATCGAACGCACGTTGTATCATTTCATGCCTGTCCGAGTCGAATCTCTTATGATAAAGGTGAGCGTGCGTGTCAATCAGCATACTTTGGATACCAGTGGAAGAGTGAATTCAACAGCTGAGCGTCAGTAGAGTGCCGTTCAAGGCAAAATACACGGTTCATTTGAACCATGTGTTGTCGTTTCAATTAATATCTTTGATACTTCTATCTCCCTCACAACCTGCTAGGCTCGATTGGCACCCCGTAATCGAATAGTTGTTTTTGTAATCGGTATAGTCTCACTTCTGGCGCTATATCCGCTCGTTCGTATTGGCGTGGACTGGTTTCAGGTCTATCGTGTTTTCAATACGGTGGCTACATCACCACCCGTCCGATCGTTTGACTGGGTAGTCTGGTCGGATGACGACGGGCCGATCGAGGCAGACTTCGTCTTCGGAAGCGGCCCTGCCTCTGAGGCAGGTATTCAAACAGGCGACAAATTCTTCATGCTGGACGGCAACCAGTACTTTACAGCACTGGATTTGCGACGTGCCATCGATGGGATCCAGCCTGGCGAGGAACTGACGTATGACGTCCGAAATCAAGAAAGTCATTTTGAAGCGATTGTCGTCGTTACCCGATACCCTACGTTTCTCTATCCGTTATCAGGTACGCTCTGGCAATTCTCGTTGTGGGGCTTTGCAGTTGGGTCGTTCATTCACCTGTTGGGTCTCGCCATTGTTCTGCCGCTGGCATTCAGGAGCCGGCAGTCACAAACGGCTCTCGTTCTGATCAGTCTCTCCACCCTCTGGATAATCGGCAATCTGACACGCCTGTTCGCCATTGAGTTGCTCGGTCCGCCTGGTCACGGCACAACGTACGATCGTGTATTTCAGATCATAACGGTTGTGAGCCTGATTGGCTGGATATATTTCCCCGCTGTTCTCGTGCGTAAGGTTCTGCACGAAATTCCAGAATCGTCTAAGGCCTTTCGGCGTCTTGCTTATGTCGTCTACCTGCCCGCTCTTGTACTCACGGTTGCCTCTGCGGCAATTGTTATAGGCGCTGCACCATTAAGTCTTGATGCGCTTGTCAGCCCAATTTTATTTTACGCATGCTGCTTCATCGGGTTGGCTGCAACTATGATGTTACACGCGCAATTCAGCTGGCGGGATGATCAAATAGAAGACTTTCGCAGATGGGGCGTCGTTGGCAGTGTCACGACCCTTATCGTGGCGACGTTTTTTGCGCTCGCGATTCTGGATATCGTGCCCGTCTTCGGAGGAGTTACAGAAGTACTTGAAGGGTGGTTCGTCGTCATCGCACAGTTGCTCTCGATTGCTCCGGTAATTCTGGTGTCGGTCGCGACGTTGCGATACGGCAAGGTCAGTCAAATCGTGACGCGCGGTATTGGATACGTGACCGCTCTGGGACTCATCTTCTTTTCGTTTGTTGGCATCCAGTCGCTGCTTGAAAATCGGATTGCGACTCTTAACGTCTCCCGACAGGTTGTGGCCGGGCTTGTAGTTGTTCTGCTTCTCGTTGTAGCGGAGAGGCTCTATAAGTATATGCGACGATATGCTGGAGAGCTGGTTACAACAGACAGACAACGGAGCATCCAGAAACTAACTGAATTCCAATCCCTCGTCCGTAATGAACTTGACCTTCAGGGCCTGATACGAGAAACAGTTACAATGGCAGGTGAGGCTTTCGGGGCTCGATCCGCTGTCTTGTTCATACAGGATGAAGTCCATGACAGTTTGTGGATCAAGAGCAGCTATCACGCCGAACCTCCCTATCTGACTGAGCGAGTTGTGAACACGATTTGGCCAGAACTACGGGACGATGGGCACCTGTGGGCATACCGGACAGAGCTAAACGAATCTCATGTAAGTCGAAAAACATCCGAAGCTCTGGTAGAGCGCAAGGCTGCCATTGCCGTTCCAATAACAGGACATGGCAGAGCCATCGGTCTTCTGGTTCTGGGGAAGAAAGTTGCGCGACGATCTGTTTATAATCTCGAAGATATCGATCAGGTTCGCGCAATGGCGAATCAGCTTGGCCTTGCCATTGAACGTCTCCGACTTATTGAAAGACAGACTCTGCTGTTGAAAGAAACTACCGAGGCCCAGTTGATTGCCTTGCGTGCGCAAATAAATCCGCACTTTCTCTTTAACGCACTTAACACAATCGTCGCCCTGATTGCAGAGAAGCCTGCGGACGCGGAAGACGCAGTACAGAATTTATCGTCTATCTTCAGGTACGTCCTGCAAACGGGCTCGAATCCCTTCGTAAAGCTGTCTGATGAATTGGGACTGGTCCGCCACTATCTGGATATTGAAAAGTCACGCTTCGGACAAAAGCTTACCGTTGAGTGGGATATAGATGAGGATCTAAATGAAATCCCCATCCCCGCGTTCTCTGTCCAGACGATCATAGAAAATGCGGTCAAACACGGTATCGAGAAAAAGCGTGAGGGTGGCGTGATTCGGATTGAAGCAAATCGCGTCGAGAACTTCCTCCAGGTAGTGGTATCGGATACCGGAGTTGGCATAGCCAGAGCTGTCGAGACACCTGAAGGTCAATCGACGGAATACTTCGGGATCGGCCTTCGTAACGTATCATCCCGTATGGAGCAATTATACAAGGACTCGTCACTATTACGTATCAATAGTTCTCCCGGAGAAGGCACTACCGTGTCTTTACGGTATCCTCTTTCGAGCGATGACGGTCAAATGGCAACTCTGAATGGTAAATCTGTTTAGCGAGGTAAATCATGAATGTACTTGTTGTTGACGACGAAGAGCTTGCTCGAAAGCGATTGCGCAGGATGCTGGAACCGTATGAGAAAAAGGGCCGGTTGTCGATTGTAGCCGAGGCTGAGGATGGCTTTGCAGCTCTTGGGCTACTCGAAAAACATAAGGTGGATCTTCTGTTTCTGGATATTAAGATGCCAGAGTTAGACGGGTTTGGAGTAATCGAGCGGATCCATCCCGAAAAACGACCGCGAATCGTTTTCACAACTGCATTCAACGACTATGCGATTCAGGCTTTTGATGCAAGTGCGGTCGACTACTTGCTCAAACCGATAGGAGAAGATCGGCTTGAAGCTGCCATTAAAAAGGCAGAAGCTTCAATGACCGTTGCTGAACCGCAGTCCATCAATGATGAACGCATTGGTAAGCTGCTTGACTGGATAGACAAGACGGCTCTCGGTCCGGAAGAGCCCGTTGAAAAGCGGGACGAGCCAATCAAGTACTTGTCAGTTCCCTACAGGGATCGGATTCTTATTATACCAACGGACCGCCTCGTGAGCATTGAAATATCCGAGGGTATCACACGGGTGTATGTCGTCGAAGAACACCAGGAAGGCCCCAAGCCTAAAATCAGACAGCACATTGTAGCCTATACACTTGAGCAGCTTGAAGGACATCTTGATAGTGAAGAGTTTCTGCGCATCCACCGGTCAACCATTGTTCAGGTTTCACATATCCTGGAGATGATCCCCTGGTTTAGTGGCCGCTACAAGTTGGTGATGACAGGAGGCCATGAGGTGATATCGAGTCGTGAACGCTCGAAGGTTTTGAAAGAAAAGCTGGTGATCTGATGGTGGTTTAGTATTTTGCCGGCTGCAGTGCCAGTCCTGTCCCCTTAACCAAGAACAACCACGAGCCTCCCTTGAAGAAGCAGACCCGCAATCCGTGGAGTTGGATCCCTTCCCTTTATTTCGCTGAAGGAATCCCGTACATCGCGGTGATGGTAGTGTCCGTCATAATGTACAAGAGACTCGGGATCTCGAATACTGCCATTGCACTTTACACGAGCTGGTTGTATTTGCCGTGGGTGATCAAGCCGTTCTGGAGTCCGATCGTGGACTCGATCAAGACGAAGCGGTCGTGGATCATATTAATGCAAGTCCTTATCGGCGCGGGCCTTGCAGGTGTTGCGCTGACAATTCCAGCACCGGACTTCTTTCGATATACTCTTGCGTTCTTCTGGCTTCTTGCCTTCAGTTCCGCGACACACGACATAGCTGCCGATGGATTTTATATGCTCGGACTGAGCACACATGATCAGGCGTGGTTTGTCGGTATAAGGAGTACATTCTATCGACTTGCAATGATTACGGGGCAAGGTCTGCTGGTAATATTTGCTGGCAGCATCGAGAGTTCAACAGGCCTTGATACACATGCTATTGAGGTCCGGACAGCACAAGATGCATCCAGTATCATCCTTCCGGCGGATAGTGTCGACTTTGGAAATATTGGAGATGCTACGGGCCTCGTTTCCTGGCCGGAGTCTGTCGAGTTCTCCATCGGAGCGACAGATGAGGAGACCTTTTCAGAGTTAAGCACCCTTGCCAAAGAGTACAACGCTGCGAACGGCTTTCTCGTTGAAGAAGATCAACCGGTCCAGGTCGATGATGACGAACCCGGATTGTGGTCCCGGACAGTTGGCCGCGCCTTCGACAACGTTATCGCAGCCCCACTCGAATCGTTCCTTCGAAACAATTTCGGCGAAGATCGGGACACTCGCGGGCTGGCACCCGGAGCGTTCGGAGTAGCGTATCTCAAACTTTCTCAACCGGTGGCGTCCGGAGACGAACTGATCATCAACGTAGAAAGAGCGTCCGGTAGTAAAAACCTCTCTCTCATCGAAGGTAATAGATTAACGGTCAATGAATCGAACTGGGACAAACCGGCGATGCTCGTCTTTCAGGTCGACCCCCGTCAACCAACTCCTGTTGTTGCTACCTTCGAAGCGACATCGGGAAACATCCGCCTTGCCTGGACGCTTACGTTCTTCCTGCTGACAGCATTCTTCTTGATTGTCGCTGTCTACCACAAGTTCGCTCTGCCATATCCGGCTGACGATAAAAGCAATGTGTCCGGAGGGCTGGTAAAATCATTCTTCGAAACATTCGCGTCCTTCTTTAAGAAGGAGCGAATCGGGATTGCCATATTATTTCTCCTCTTGTATCGGTTTGGCGAGGCCCAGCTTGTAAAGCTCGCTGCACCATTTCTGCTGGACAACCCTGATGCTGGCGGGATGGCCTTATCTACGGGACAGGTTGGCTTCGTTTACGGTACAGTAGGCATCCTGTCGTTGACAGCTGGAGGTATACTCGGCGGTTTTCTTGCAGCCAAAGACGGGCTTAAGAAATGGTTATGGCCGATGGTCATCGCCATCAATTTGCCAAATGCCGTTTACTTGTTTCTCGCGACAACGACGCCCGATAATTTTGTCCTCATCAATATTTGTGTCGGGATCGAACAGTTCGGTTACGGATTCGGCTTTACGGCGTACATGTTGTACATGATCTACATCGCGGAGGGCGAGCACAAAACAGCTCACTTTGCGATTTGCACCGGGTTCATGGCTCTCGGCATGATGATACCCGGCATGTTCAGCGGGTGGATTGAAGACATTATAGGGTACCAGAATTTCTTCACGTGGGTGCTGATTGCGACGATCCCCGGATTTATTGTCTCTGCCCTGATTCCGTTGGATCCTTCGTTTGGCAAGAAAGATGACAGTGGAGATGAAGACTGATTTCGCCGGGTTGATGCATCTGTGGAATGCGAACTGCGCATTCGACACACTCGGATCGAAGCTCTTTAAAGAGAAGACGATTGGCGATAGTGATTTTGATGCCGACCTGCTTGTAGTCTCCGGACAAAGCGACTCGCCGGATGCGTTTGGATTTGCAGTGATACGATCTGGTGAGGAGAAGAAAGTCGGGCACATCAAAATGTTTGTCGTAGACCAGAGTGTCAGGTTTCAGGGAATCGGATCTGTGCTGCTTGCGGACCTGGAGTCGCGTTTGATTGGTCGCGGGGTATCGAGTATTCGCATTGGAGAAGGCGCCCCAAATTATCTGGTTCCGGGATTGGATCCGCGATATACCGGCGCGATGGTATTTTTCGAGCGTCGCGGATATGAGCGGATTGGTGAGACGTGGAACTTGACCGTTGATCTATCCGAACTTTCTGAAGTGCCGGAAGCACCGGGAGGGTATGAAATCAGGCGTGCCGTTGGCACCGATCGCGAAGATGTGATGGCATTTTTGGAGACGAGGTGGAAGGCGTGGATTCCTGAGATATCAAATGCTTTTGGTAACGATCCGATTTCGCTTCACGTGGCATTGTGCAATGGTCAGGTTGTAGCGTTCTCGGGTTACGACTGTAATAATGTGGGGACGGGATGGTTTGGGCCGATGGGTACCGATGAGTCGGCACGCGGGTCTGGTCTCGGCTCGATTTTATTACTTAGGTGTCTCGATGATTTGAAGCGTCAAGGGTTGGCAGAGGCAACAATTCCGTGGGTCGGACCGATCGGGTTTTATTCTCGCTATGCAGGCGCTGTAGTCTCGCGAACATTCTATCGCTATGAAAAGGTGGTTGGCTAGGGGCAGATCAGTGCCGATAAAATCTTTCGTCAGTTTGAGCAATCGAGAGATAGTTGTCTATTCGCGAAAATCGCGTGGGGGCCACCACTCCTCCTCCCCGGTAGCAAGTTAATATAAAAACCGCCTCGTGCGTTAATGAACAAATGCTAGAGATATCCTAGGAAAAACTCTAGGATAATTCCTAGGATTCAGCTCTCGATTAATCGGCGACAATCAACGTATGGCGACCCTACGATCTCAACTGACATCATACATCGATTCGCTTCCGGCAAATTCGATTGCTGTTTCGGTACGCGACGTCGCATCGCATACTACCTTTGACATTTCAGGAGACCGCATCTTCCACGCTGCGAGCACCATGAAAATACTGGTGATGATGGAGCTGTTTCATCAGGCCGCCGAAGGCCTGCTCTCCGTGGATGATTCAGTTGTTGTCCAGAACGAATTCACGTCGATTGCGGACGGCTCTCAATTCTCGATAACGGTCGACGTGGACGATGACTTACACACCCGTCTGTATCAGTCCATGACACTGCGCGACTTGAACTACAGCATGATAACCGCATCGTCAAATCTCGCCACCAATCTATTGATAGATAAGCTGGGCACACCCAACGTCCAACGATTTGCTGACTCAAAAGGTGTTGAGCACACGCGTGTCCTGCGAGGTGTCGAAGATGTCAAAGCATTCGAATCTGGTCTGTCCAATACAACCACGTCAGCAGATCTGGCGTTGATTTTATCCACTCTGATGACCCACACCTGCGTGTCTCTTCAAGCCGATTCCGAGATGATAAAGGTTATGCTCGACCAACGATTTAATTCAATGATACCCGGTGGTCTCCCTCACGGCACTAAGGCTGCTCACAAGACTGGCTGGATCACACAGATATTCCATGATGCAGCTATAGTTTATCCGACGGACGCTGAGCCGTATGTTATAGTTATCTTGACAGAAGGATTTAACAAACAGAACGACGCTGAAAAAGCCATCAGGCACATCACGAATCTCGTTCACTCACATATTCGCCCGACGGTATGATGCCTCGAATAGTATTTCCGATTCTAATCTTGATTCTCGTTTCAGGTTGCAGCCCGCGACTCGCTCCACCTCCCGCCATAAATCCTGTCGAAGCGTTACCGGTACGGGAATTCCGTGGTGTATGGGTAGCAACTGTCGCCAATATTGATTGGCCATCCCGCCCGGGCCTTCCTGTCGAAGAACAAAAGCGAGAGTTTCGACAGCTTCTTGACCGAGCGAAAAGTTTGAACTTCAATGCCATTGTATTTCAGGTCCGTCCGGCTGCTGATGCACTTTACGAAAGCCGTCTTGAACCGTGGTCAGAATACCTGACAGGCGCCATGGGACGTGCACCTGTTCCGTATTACGACCCGCTTACGTTCGCCGTAGAAGAATCTCATAAACGGGGACTCGAATTGCATGCGTGGTTCAATCCGTTCAGGGCACATCACCCGACCGGCGAGTCTCCGATTTCACCTGATCATGTAAGCGTACAGAAATCAAAATCCGTCGTCGCATATGGCGACTATCTCTGGTTAAATCCCGGAGATCCTGTCGCCCAGGAACACAGCCTGGCAGTCATGCTGGATGTGGTTGAGCGATATGATATCGATGGTGTTCATATTGACGACTATTTCTACCCGTACGAGATATCAGATTCTACGGGTAAGGCAGTGCCATTCCCTGATGAAGATACCTATCGTGACTGGCTGGCTGTCGGCGATAGTATGTCAGTAAGCGATTGGCGTCGCATGAGCATTGATAATTTCGTTGAACAGTTGTACGCCGGAATTAAACGAATCAAACCACACGTAAAATTTGGTATCTCACCATTCGGTATCTGGCGGCCGGGATACCCGGAGCAGATACAAGGTTACGATGCCTTCGAAAAATTGTATGCAGATTCGCGGAGGTGGTTACAGGAAGGCTGGGTCGACTACTACACACCGCAATTGTACTGGAAAATCGAAGTGCCCGAGCAAAGTTATCCCGTGCTACTGAACTGGTGGCTCGAACAGAATGAGCACGATCGTCACATCTGGCCGGGTAACTATACCAGCCGTGTTTTTCTTGAAGGCAACCAGCGATGGGACCCTGAGGAAATCATCAACCAGATTGGAGTGACGAGAAGCACTCCCGGCGCGACCGGAAATGTTCATTTCAGCATGAAAGCCATGTTCAACAACGGCACCGGAATGGCTCGCGCGCTCGGTGCAGGACCATATGCAACACAAGCCCTCATCCCGGCTACCGATTGGCTATCGGTAGGCGTCCCTCCTGCTACGACAGTTCTTTCTGAAGATATCGGCTCGGGAATACTGTGTACATTTGATGTTGGAAACACCGACCTGGAAATCGCGAACTGGGTCGTTTGGAGCAAAAAGAATCAGACGTGGTCGTATGAGATCTTGCCGGGTTGGCAGTCGAGCATGGTGGTTACTGGCGATAGTGAGATCTCGTCCATCGTCGTCCGCGCCGTCAGTCGTACGGGTCAGGTCGGAATGGCAGGTGTTTTGGAGCTCTAGGTTCAGCCAGCGGACTTCGCGGGTCGACCCAGACCAATTATCTAATTGGTGTATGTTCTAACGCAGCTCTGTTCCACTTTGCGTTCTCTGCAGCGGCGAGATACGTTGTTTGTAAGAACTCGAGGAGGGTAGCATCCGGGTTATCCGAAGCCTGTACGGCGGCGTATGGCAGGACGTATTCTCCCATGGCTTCGAGGAAATACGCCTCAGCTGGTCCGACCGGGTACGTCCGAAATCCGTCCGGCTCTGGGTAGGCGTACGAGTAAAACGCCGCTTCGCCAATTCCGGTGCCCGGCCAGAACCCGGCACTTGAGACTTCGTGCGAGTACGCCTCAACCATTACCCAATCAGCGCAATTGGGAACTCCACCCGGATGCTTCGGAGCAGTACGTCCGGAAAATCTTGTCACTGCCAGATCGAACCCACCCCAGAAGAAATGGACAGGACTACATTTGCCCTTAAATGTCGAACGGAATTTATTCAAGACTCGATCGATCTGAACCAACGCTTTCCAGAATGTTTCTATCGCAGCCTTGTCATAGCTTGCATGCTCATCATCATCCGGAAATCGTAAAATTGGGTCAGGTATTTCCACCGGGGCCGTATATATGGCAACCCGTATGTCGAGATCAGCCAGCGTTGACATAACACGTGAGTAAAAGTCTGCAACCGACATCGGCGCCAATTCAAACGAGCGTTCTTTTCCGGATGACGTCGACACTATCAACCTGTGATCCTGGAAATCGAAGTCGATGGAAAACGTATCAGTACCATTTGGAATCGGCGATGTAGTCAGCCCCCGAGTAGTCACATATAATGCAATCCCCCAGGAGTGGTTAATTGCGGGCGCTTTTTCGAGGCGAATCTTTCCGATGATCTGACTCCACATATGGACAGTGGCAAGGGTATCCTCCCATTCATTCAGCGGAGCAATTTCAGGCCAGGAAGAATTCGTTGTCATATGGAGTATCTATTCTTTGGTGAACGTTTGAAAGGTTGCTTACGGAGTTGTCACTGGAGGGAGGCCTGCTTCGATTGTCTTCCGGTCTTTTTCCATCCACGGGGGCAGCACAAGTGAAGAACCCAGTTCCGAAAGAGATTCGTCGACGGTAAAACCAGGCCCGTCGGTCGCCAGTTCGTACAGGGCGCCTCCAGGTTCTCGGAAATAGACAGATTTAAACCAGAATCTGTCGATCTGTGAGGTCGGTTGCAGTCCAACTTTATGGATAGCTTCCCGCAATGCCATCTCTTCTGCGGTATCTGTGACTCTCCAGGCTACATGATGGATACCACCTGTGCCACCGGAACCACGCACGTCTGATTGCATCAGCTCGACAAGTTTGCCCGAGGTAACATCTCCAACACCAAATCGATGCCAACCCAGTTCATCGCCGATTTTTTTAAATCCAAGAATTTTCTCGAGAAGCACTTCAGAAGGTTCAAGATTTTTCTCCCAGAGTCGGACACAATGCATTCCCATCAACTGGTGCTCAACTGGCACCGGGCTTTCAGCCCAGGGAGTAAAATCGCGCTGGTCCGTTGTCTCGACAAGAGCAAGGCCAAGGCCATGAGGGTCTTCGAAAGGTAGCGTCAGCTCGCCGAAGCGAAACTCGACGTCACGCAATTCGACACCCATTTCTTGGAGGCGTATTTGCCAGTACTTCAAGCTGCCCGGTTTAACAGCGAAGGATACCTCGACTATTTGGCCGTATCCATTCCGTGAGCGAGGAAGACCCGGCCAGGGGAAGAAAGTTAAATCAGTACCTGGAGAGCCGACCGCGTCAGCATAGAAAAAATGGTAGGTATCCGGCGAATCCTGATTAATGCTTTTCTTGACGAGACGCATGCCCATGACTTGCGTATAGAAGTCGATATTTTCCTGAGGATCGCCGGCGATCACCGTTACGTGATGTATGCCGTGAACACCCGGATTCGATGACGTTTCTTCCATTAGCTATTCAATCTGCAAGGTGTTTAATGATGTGCATGCGAAAGGTACAAAATCAGTAGAAGCTACTAAACGACTGACGCAAAGAGTTGCCGCACAAATTCAATTTCGTCTTCGTTGATCGTATGTCCCATTGCTGGATAGATCCTCTTCGTCACTTTAGCGCCAAGTCGGACAAACGCCTTCTCGCTCTGGTCTATTCGCACGGACGGAACATGAGGATCATTGTCTGAGCAACCTATAAATACCGGACTCTCATCCAGGCTTCCTTCATACTCAAACGATTTATCGTGTGGAGCAATGCCTTCGACATCAGCTTTGCCTATCAAGCCGCCTGAGAATGCAACAATGCCTGCGTATCGTCGCGGATTGCGGGCTGCGTATTCGAGGGCAAGACAGGCGCCTTGCGAAAAACCCATCAGTGCGATTCTATCTGGCGACAATCCATCTTTCACAAAACTGTTATAGATGAGATCCACTGTATGTAAGGCCGAATCCAGGTATGGTTGGTTGGCATCGAGCGGGGCCAGAAATGAATTTGGATACCAGCTGTAGTTTTCTGCTTGCGGTGCTCGATACTCGATGGGTCCTACCCCCAGGTGCTGCGCAAGTCCTAGAATATTTTCCGCCGTTGCTCCACGCCCATGAAGCAAGACGACGCCGATAGTTGCCGTCTCCGATTGGGTCATTCCAACCTCAAGTGACAGATAGTCCGATCCGGATGACTTGCTAATACGATTGTTGTCGAGTGTCAAGAGATAATCAGGTTTTCAATGTCACGACGGTTTCCAGCGCTAATCGGCCGTACCCCGGTTGTGTCCATGAAAATAATGTCAACGTTGTTGTTGCCGACGAGGTGTAAATCACCTGTTGGGGGTGTTAATCCCTGGCGCTATTCCGAATTCGAACCTTGTCGTCATGCATCTTTTTTCTACCATCGCACTCCTTGTACAGTACTATTAAACAAATAATGCTATATTTACAGCATCTTTCATTAAACTCATCCGTAGATGCGGATGGTATACATACAGATCAATGCGGTTGAGCACATGATACATCATTCATTGAAGGTTTATACAGAGTCGAAATGGAGTGCGCGATTGCGCAATAAACTAATGTCTCTGGCAATACTGTTTCTGCTTGTTGCGGTTACAACCCCAACACTGATTGCCGCACAACCGCACCCTTATCACTCCGATAGTGCTGTAGAGGTGCCCAAGTTGTTCGCTCCGGATATTATCAGTACAGACCAACTTGAATACGGGATAACATTTTCGCCGGATGGGCAGTCCCTGTACTTCACGCGACGCGCGTCATGGCGTGACAACCCGGCAATTTATGTGTCCCATTTCAAGAGCGGTTCCTGGCAGGAGCCTCAGGTTGTATCGTTCTCCGGAGAATACGCTGACGAATATCCGTCGATGTCTCCCGATGGAAGTGCGATCTTTTTTGCATCTAAGCGTCCAACGTCAGGCGGAGAAACGTTGTCACATAATGATATCTGGAAAGTTGAGCGTACAAACAGTGGATGGGGTCAGCCAGAACATTTACCATCTCCAATAAATAGTGACGACATTGATAGCCATCCTTTCGTGTCGCACGATGGGACTCTTTACTTTCACTCTCGACGGCAGAACGGTACAGGCGGAGTGGATATGTACGCGGCTCCAATGCGCAACGGGAAGTTTGGTGCGCCGCAGCTGCTTTCCATCAACAGTCCGGAGACTGATGGCGAAGCCGTGATCGATCCGGAAGGCAAGTTCTTGATTTTCTATTCAGAGCGATCCGGGACGCTTGGCAATGGCGATCTCTTTGTCGCAAACCGCGAAAATGGTGTATGGACTAAGGTCAGGAATCCTGGAAGCGTCGTCAATACAGCGGAGTACGAGTGGACACCAACAATCTCACCGGATGGCCGCTATCTTTTTTACGCCCTGCTTTCCGGCAACGACTCCGATATCTATCAAATTGATTTGAGTGCAGTGGTCGGCAATCTGGAATGACGAGATTACTGCCCGCATGCCTGGTTTGCAGTCGAGTGCCAGGACCCTCCGTCCAAATGAAGTGACTCTCACGACGCGGGTCGACGAAACGACGGGATGGAAGTCGCATCAACGGTTTAGTCGTATCGATACGGTTCACTTCCTCGCTCAACATGTAAACGAATTTCGGATTTACAACACCACTGGTGGAACAGCTCCTGATCATCTGTATACTATCCGCCTAATTTTTAATTTTATAGCCAAAACTAAAAAAGCACCATGACGGCTGTATACAAGTGACCACTGGTGGCCTTGACCCACCGCAGTATCAACGCTACATTAAATATTCGCATCGGCTCAACTATTCACGATCGGAGGTCACTATGAGAAAGCAGTTACAAACATCAATGATCGTTGCAATGACATTGGTTTTTCTTTTCATGGGTACTCAATTGAGTCAAGCTCAATACGTACCTGGTGCCGGATTCGACTTGGCCTGGTCGCTTGACCCTCGTGCTGATACGAATCTATTCCCCCGCGGCCCCGCCTTCGGTGCACGAAGTGTTCTGACGGGAATGGACCTTGACGGCGATGGTAATAAAGAATTTCTTTTTACAACAGATGAGACGCTGGCCCCAAGCGGTCCCGATCCAGGTTTCCTTGACGTGTTTCTCTACGAGAACACCGGTGACGACACGTACGAATATGTTTGGCACTATACACATACCGAGGGTTCAAACTCTCTTCCGGCTCTGGCTTACGCCGACATCGATGACGATGGACTATGGGAGATTTATCTTGGTATCCCCACCATCAATGATGGAAACGACCTCTTTATATTTGAACAGGATGGCAGCGGCGTCTTCCCAGATATGCCTACTACAACGTATGGATATAACCGGGATGCAGCGGCCGACTTCAGACCATCCGGACTTCAAATTGTAGATGTTGACGGTGATGGCCAGAAAGAACTCATCACGACTTCACGTACCGGCAGCAATCGGGAATTGGTTGTAGCTGCCCCCGTTGGAGGCATCAACACGTTCACCACATTCAACATTGAATTTGAAGTAGGCGAAGCCGTGATCGGCGGTGGCGGCATCTATGATGTGGATGTTGTCGACTACGATGGTGACGGCCTGCTTGAGATCTGGGTCAACACCTGGAATAACTGGAGTCTCACAATCTTTGAGGCAACAGGCGCTGATACGTACGTTCAGCAAGTAGACTTGGACGGATTCGACGACGACGGAGATCCGGGATCATTCAATTCTCACAAGATGCTTTGGTGGGATGTTGAAGATGATGGTGATCTGGAATCATTCTGGCCACAAACCAACGGCGTCCTCTATTACCTCGATAACATCTCAGATGTATCCACTATCACGGCTGATGATTTTAATCGCGTCGGCAGGTATGCGTCTACTGCTCGAGGTGGTGATATCGGAGATGTAGATGGCGACGGTATGTTCGACATCATTGCTGCAGGTAGCACCGACGAAATTGTTGCCAGAATGGAGTATGACGGTGTGGGTGATCCTGCCGATTCAACCAGCTATGAATGGAGTGTGATCCTGGATAGCGACGGTGGTGCTGGCGATCGATACTACCCTCTTCGAATCGCCGATGATCTGGATCAGGATGGACAGAATGAAGTTGTCCTCACGAACCTCTTTGCCTCGAGTGACGGACAACCGATAATCATCATCCTGGAAGCGTCCGGAGCAGTTTCTGTGGATCAGCCTAGCGAAATCGGCGGCTATGTTCTCTCGCAGAACTA
>CBDUKH010000032.1:0-30282 GCA_965367755.1 uncultured Rhodothermales bacterium | reverse complement strand
CGGCTTTACATCGTAGGCGTCCAGTTGATTGCCAAGGGGCATCCCCTTTTCTATCACAAGTCTAACGTCCGTCAGGGCTTTCTTCAGGTTAATATAGTTTTCCGGTTCCATAGTCGCGGAGCCGGAGTTCCTTATGCTAAATAACGGGATCTCGGTTACCAGACAGAGCGGGTCATCGCTAAGTGTCCGGATATATTCCATTGAACTCTGGTGAAAAAGTTCGGCTGTAGCATAGTCGCCTATCCCTCGAAAGTGCGCCTGCATTGCGGCTCCTTCGGGGGTCGTGGTGTACCCATCTTCGATATAAAAAAACCCTTTCTCTCCTTTGCGATTGTGGGTATGTAATCCGAGTCCGAGTTCAGCGGCCTGCGCTGTGTACTCGTCGCGGATCGCCTGTGTGCGCGACGTCCAGTGACGCTCGATCAGAAGCATGACGCCTTCCGCGAAGCCCATCCCGTGAAGGCTGATGTGCACATCGACAGGTCCGTTCCGTTCCCAGAATGTTGACGCCGCCACATTTTCGGGGCGCATTGATGGATACCCAAACTCGATATCATCGCCGGGGAGTTCGCGAAACGTGTTTGAGATATAGGATTCCAGACTCGGCCACTCGGTCATCCACCGTGCATTACGAAGTTCAGCATCGGGGTTTATTTGCGGGATTAAAAGAAAGGTACATCGGTCAAAAAGATCTTTTAACCGGGACCTCTCTGCCAGCCCTTCGGTGATGAACAAGCGAATGGTTTCTGAACCAACGGGTTCGTCCGCATGTGAACCCGAGATCAGGCTGACGCGGAGTGGACCATTGCCTAGAGTGTATGCACGAATCTCACGTCCGCCTCGACTATGTCCAATGATGGTACTGCGGGCGATGTCTGAATTTTGTGAACATACTTCTTCCAGGCGGCCGGTGACATCTTCAGATAAATCGAAATGTCCGTGGTGAGCGTCGGCGAGTTTAACGAGTTGCATCGTACATTGTCTACAGTTTAGCGTAAAATCGTCGTTACATTACATTACATTGGGTACTCAATTTACATTGCACTTCATCAAATAGTTTGATTCTGAATGAATGTTGGCTTTATAACGAGTGAATGCGTTCCGTTTTCGAAGACTGGAGGGCTTGCGGACGTGAGTGGTTCGTTGCCGAAGGCGCTGGCAGATCTCGGATGTTCGGTCAAAGTAGTGACGCCACTGTATCAGTCAATCGATACAATCGGGCATGATCTAGTCTTTAGTGAAGAGATATATGAGATCCCTGTCACACTCGGCGGGCGCACGGTTGTCTTCAATGTGTGGTATGGAAAACTGCCGGATTCAGATGTGGATGTTCATTTTATTGATTGCCCGGAATTCTATCATCGCCCGTCCATCTATACATCCGACAATGATGAGCATGAACGGTATATTTTGCTTCAGCATGCTGCTTTCAAAGTGATGCAGCGCTACGGGTGGTCACCTGACATTCTACATTGCAATGATTGGCAAAGTGGATTGGTGCCTGCAATGCGACAGCACATCTACGGTTGGGATGAACTTTTCTCTGACACCCGGTGTGTGATAACGATTCACAATATTGCCTATCAAGGGATGTTCGCGCCTGCATCGATCGGTTCTTCAGGACTCCCCGCGCATCTTGTTCACCCGGGAGCAGCGCTCGAGTTCAAAGGGGCACTTTCATTTCTTAAAGGCGGCATCGTTTATGCGGACGCCATCACGACTGTTAGCCCTACGTACGCGATAGAGATCCAACAGCCTAAAAATGGTGCTGGACTCGATGCGATTTTGCGCGCGTTCAATTATAAGTTGACTGGCATTCTAAATGGAATCGACGCTGACATCTGGAGCCCGGAAAACGACACGATAATTTCTCCCAATTTCGGACCTGAAACGCTCGAACTGAAGGAAGAGGTAAAACAGACACTTCTCGAGATGTTTGATCTCCCTTATGTCGAAAACGCACCGTTATTCGGAATTGTATCTCGTCTAACCGGGCAGAAGGGTTTCGAGTTGCTGCAGCCTATTCTGGTTTCGCTTCTCGAGCGGACAAATATGCAGTTGATTGCTCTGGGAAGTGGTGAAGAGCGCTATGAGCGATTCTTCCAGTGGGCAAAGGACCGATACCCTACCCAGGTGGCTACGTTTGTTGGCTACAACAACAACCTGTCGCACTGGATTGAAGCAGGATCAGACTTTTTCATCATGCCATCGTTGTTCGAACCGTGTGGTTTGAATCAGATGTATAGTTTGGCTTACGGTACGTTGCCGATCGTGCGCCATACTGGCGGACTTGCGGATACGGTAGTTGACGTTTATCAGGATCCAAAGAATGGAAATGGAATTTCATTTTATGATTTCACCCCGGACGCTTTGATGACGTCGATACAGCGGGCGGTTAAATTATATTCTGATAGAGATGTTTTGAATGTTGTCAGGAAGCGAGGCATGAATGCCGACTTCTCATGGTCGCGATCTGCTGAGCAATATTACGGACTCTACAACAACCTGTTAGCATCGTGACGCCGGGTAAGGATTCCGGTAGCACGAAGTCGCATGAAACAGAATCGCGTAAAGAGAAGCCGTAATAGGTTGGGATAGCAGGGAGTGAGTGAACGGCGACCGGGTGGTTCAATGCCGCTCACCGGGTGACATATGCAGTTTTTTGGGTGCGGTGCTAACTGCAAATCGCGCGGGGGCCACCACTCCTCCTCCCCGGTGACAACGTAAGCGAAAACTGCATCTTCCGCCAATGACAAAGTGCTAGATACTTCCTAGGAAAAAGTCTAGGAAAAAGTCTAGAAAACCGACCGCCTGTTTAACTAACGGAGATCTCCTTAATCTTGAATGGCGACTTATACCACGTTCTCGAAAGCGAAATCCCAATCACGCTTCCGGAGCACTCTCTAGAGGTGGTTGCGTCGTCAGAAAATCAGTGGCAAAACGAGACGTATACTCATCCAATAACCGCTCCACATCTTCCGAGGAAGACGATGCCACAATCAATCCTGCATGGAAATCCTTCTTCATTTTATAGACGATTTCAGGGTCTGAATACTGCGACAAGTCTGGATGCTCGACCTTAGACAAACAAACAATCAGACCGGCATAGTCGTCTCTGGTCTCAGGCAGTTCATAATCACGGTCCATCGCCTGGGCGACCTCCAACCTTGCCCACTCCTCCCACAAATTAACACCACTCGCAAACTCGACCAGCTGGTCAATGCCCGCACCTCCTACACGAGCCGCCGCTTCGAGGAATACGTACGAATTATCATCTGCCCGCCTGATAAACTCTGCATGTACAACCCCCGTTTTCATCTGGAAGGCTTTTATGAGTTCCTCGTTTTTCTGCAGGATCTCTTTCGTTTCTGGCCCTTCCCTTGGCATCGTCCGGGTACAGAACACACCCCCGTCGGCATAAACATTTAGTGGCGGCTCCCGGTACATGTTGGCCGCGTTGAAAACAACTTCTCCTCCAACGACGACCGAGTCTACGTGATGTACCGTCCCGGTCACAAACTCCTCAAGCAAGAATTGCGACTGCCGGTCACCAAGAGTGTCGATCGCCTCCCAAAGGACTTCAGCAGATGGAATTCGTCTGATTCCCATGGCACTCGCCTCGGCCCGCGGCTTCAAGACCCACGGTGCAGGCGTACGCTCCATAAAGTCCTTGACGTCCCGATAATTAAGAATACCTGCAAAGTCTGGTACAGCAATTCCAGCGTTCCGAGCCGTCACGCGCATCGTGAGCTTATCTCTGAATTTCTTAGCCTGTGTGACGTATGCTCCAGGCAAGCAAAGATGTTCTCGAATCTGAGCCGCCGTAATCGTATCGTACTCGTCGAGTGCAATGATTCTGGAAATATTTCGGGTTCGATACAGATACGCAATAGTGTTCGTGATGTCCGGTTGACGCGACACACTCGGCAGCGTTATGAACTCATCAATGGCTTCGTGAGGCCACGCCTCATCAGCAAGTTTTTCTGTCGTCAACAGGATTACATTAGCTCCCTCCTGCTTACAGGTAGACAGGAATCTGCTCCCTTTAAAATAGCAGGCAATGCAAAGAATAGTTGGGACTTGATCGTTCATACTTCCCGACACTCACAATTCTAGTAGCTATGTAAATAAACTCAATATTATTCGCCGCTGCAAATCATCCTAGTAGTTCCATTGTGTTCCACCTATCGAAATCAGCCGATCTGTCTGAAGGGAGATGTCGTCATAATAGACGAAGGCCGTATATAAATTCCCCTGCCTCGGTATCCCCCGTTGCAATCTTGAATTTATTGCATCACTGGTAGTCACATAACGATAGTCGTACTGTCCCTGTTTGATCAGTATTGCGCGTTCATATCGACCATATTCAGCATTCCATTGGAGCCTGTACGTTTCGTCAGGCCTCCACTGATTGAAAGCGCCCGAAACGAAGACATCTGCCGAATATTTGCGAGCACCCTCAGGCACAAACTGGAATTTTACATCCACATATTGAGCACTCAAGTCAGGATCAGGCACATCGCGAACCGCGTCGGTAATTACGGGTTGCCCATTTAGAACAGGGCCCAGTCCGGACGCGCCCAGGCGTCCCAGGTCGGGTTCCAGCGAAACCTGAAACGGCGAGACTGATCGTTCGATTCTCTCGATCCGATTGCTATGCTGCAGTGTCGACAGATCAAGGAAATAATCTGCAGCCAAGGGTTGGAATACGGAGGACGGACGCAAGTAGTATTCAAGTGCAGGTTGTTTCATCAACGATGGTTGGTCGGTACACTTTGATTTGTCAAATGCACCGTTCCGGGCAAAACAGACACTGTATGCGAACACGTTCGCCTCGGTGCCTGGTGCTGGCGAGAACAACGCATATGGCTGAACTCCCGGAGATGAAAAGCCGGATAGAATCATGTTGTCCAGGGCTAACTGAACCTCCGAAGCTTGCTCTGTCACAAAAAACGGTTTTTCAAAAACAACCAGGTCTTCCCGACCTTGCTCGGTAACACGAATAATGTAGTTGCCGCTGATAACGAATTGAATCGACTGATTGGGAAAAGTATATCGATAATGAACATATGGCACTTCGGTCAGCCGAGAAGCCGAATAATCCAATATGTCGTCTCTATGAAAGGTTTCGAGGTATTCAGCAGGATTAAGATCACGACGCCAGTCTTTGTCTGCATGATAGAAATAGACGGACAACGGTCTTCCATCACTCGCAAGTATGTCAAACTCCAGCGTCAGGCGGTCGCGCGATTTGAGAGCAATAATGGGCAACGACGTTTCATCTCCCTCCCGATATAATTGAATCGTTCGAGCATCGTTGATTGCCCGCGCCAGTCTGATCGATGCCCCACCTTGCCTGGCGTCCAATTCACTGACACGTCGAGGAGTGCGATCCCCGTCAGGCTCGGTACTGGCACACGATGCAAGTAACACACCGATTATCATAACGCTCACACGGGGTATAAAACGATTCATATTATTGGTCATTATTACTAATTCCGTCGATGCGAATGTTAGGGTTTGTCGCGGCCCATCGGTTAAGATCAGCCACGTACCTGTAGTATGCCGCAAGCGCAACTTCTCCAGCCTCCTCGTAGCTACGCGATGCCGCGTCGGCGCTCTCTTTACCTAATTCAAACTTCCCGTCCCAGAAATATAATACGGACAACTGACCGGAGATAAAGTCCATGTCAGATTGACTTGCCAGGCGTTGCGATTTTTCAAGCTCTGCTATCATTCTTCCGCGCCCCCGATCCTGATTCAACATTGCTCGCAGAATGTGGACGTGTGCCCGAATAGAATCTTCCACGACTGGCGCGATTTCTTCGACCCCAAAAATTCTGATGGAACCAGGCACCTCTGTGGCGACGGACTTCCTGTACGCAATCAGTCGATGAGTCAATGCCGCATATTCTGGTATCCCGTTACCGACTCTCGTGTATAACGATAACGCCTCCAACGACTGACCTCTTGCTAAAGCATAATCGCCTCGAGCTAGAAGCAGGCTGGCACTTGACAATGAGTCTGCCGGAAACACGATATTGTCGACCTCATGTACGGGATCAAGCGAGCGAGCTACGTTCAGAGCAGCGATCATCGCCGGCTGATAACCAGGCTGCTCATCAAGCGCGCCACGATAGGACGAAAGTGCTCCCATCTGATCCCCATTCTTTGCCAACTCGTTCCCGCTCCGATACAATCTCTTGTATCGGGGAATAAAATGCGGGCAGTTCTTTTCGAAGAGCGATGGTAAGGCAAACCTTGCCGAACCGATACTTGCCGCCTCTTCATCGTAGGCGAGAGACAAGATATACTCTTTCCACTCCTCGACCAGGATGTCCAATGACTCTCCATACTCCTCCTCGAATGAGCTGCCGCGATAAACGTTTTCGAATTTGCCGGGAGCGCGCGTTCTTATCAGCCAGCGGACGAACGACCCGGAGGCAGTGTAAGCAATCGCACCCCGATCCAGCCAGAATGCCGGGGAATCTACAAGATGGGACATTCGTGCTGCCGTCAATAAGTTCTGTCCACTGGAATCAGTCATCAGAACACGCAGCTGGCTGTCAATGTCAGGTAGGCCCGACGGCGTTTCCATTGCGACGGCGAAACCCTCAACCAGCCCAACCCGAGTGCTTGCGTGGACTATACGATTACCGAATTCGCGCGAAAAAACGTGGGCCAGTTCGTGGTCGAATGATCGACCTAATTCGGACATCAGCATATGGATTTGAGGGGCCATCAACCAGACAGGAGCAATGCTGGTATTTCCAGCTCCTGTAAGTTTTGCTTTGGTTGAGGCATCGGGATACAGATACACCCGGACACGATCGGTTGGCTCCGAAGTGAGTAGCGCAGCCATCCGCTGGTACTGATATTCGAGATAGGTTCCGATGACATGCTCATCGACATCTGAACTATCCGTAGTGTAATGAACGGTGAAGTGCTCGGTATCAAACGTGTCACCCAGGCTTCGTGCCAGCTGGCCTGACGAACCGCGAAATCCCAACCGTCCACTGAAGGCGTACACGAGTACAATGAGAAGTCCTGCAGCCACGGCGCCTGCCTTCCTGGACTGTGCCAATAGCAGCAACAGCACTGCCCACAAGACAGTCAAAAAACGAAAGGCGTAGAATCCAGAGCGGACGGCCAGTTCCTCATCATAGATAGGCCCGAGCACGCCGCCAAAACTGTGATTGTAAACGTAGAACTGAGGGAAGAACTTGACGGTGAGCAGTGCTGGTATCGTGGCAGCAAACAGCCCGCCGGCAATGAACCAGAGTACGCGCCGCCTGCTAACTTGACTAAATAAATATCTACCGTAAGAAACGGCGAGAAGTATGGAAGGAAAAACGAACAGGGCGTATATCATGACTCCCTGACCGTAGGCTGCACAACCGCAGCCGGGAATAAATACCATAGCTACTGTCAACACGGCCAGTGGCACCAACGCGACCAGCAGCGAGACAATTAATACGTGCAGCAGCTGCGCCTGTGTCTTAAATGCCCTCAGGGAAGCCAGACCCGCGATGAAGAACCCACTTGTCGCAACAATTGCACTGGATTCCGCATGCACTACGCGCGTCAGGCTCGACGAGAGCAAAAGTACGCTGACTAGAGAGTACAGCAGAATCTGCCACGTGATGGCGAAATCTTTGAACCGGACAGATCTCATAGTCGGGGCTGGCTATTTGTGCCCCATTTGCTGAACAGGTTGTTTGTCCGGTGGGACTTGTCAGCGTCGAACGACACTGCGTTTGCCATTCGCATAAAGCCGATAGGACAAGTTGACTTGAAAACCGAACACTCGTTCGCCGTCAACGGTTTGGCAGGCGATGCAGTTTGGAAAAGAATTCTGGGTAGAAACACAAGAGGGTCCGACAAATTGCCGGACCCCGTTGCAAACCAGAGTACCGGCGATTAGATCAATATTATTGACGCGCCAATTGAAAACACTTCTTTCAACTGGAGGTTCTTCGACACATCCCGATCGTATACCGTGACGAATTCGAAGTTGGTGCTAAGCCATTCATTCACTTTCATCGAGAGGATGTTCTCGAAAATGAAGTCGGGGTTTCCTATATCCGAGAACGAAGCGAAGACACCCAGTGATGATTGAAGCACGACGTTTGGTGCTAGTTCCCTCTTCATTTTGGTAAAGGACTCAAGTCCTGCTTCAAAGCGGACCGATTCATCTATCGCGTTGCCGTAGAGCGGCCGGAGCCGTTCGATACTTACCACTGTTTCCTTTGCAGCAAAACCGAAGCGCTGGGATATCCATCCTCGGTCATGTGTGAGACCAATACTTTGCGTCAGGTAGCCCGGAGAGAAAATATCTGAGACTTTTACCGGGGTAGGACGCGTGCCGTCGATCGGGTCCTCATTGTAGTTGAGGCCTTCGGTGAACTGCGTCCTGAGGGTAGCATTGAATGTTGGGTTCCAGATCGCAAAAAAACCGTCGCCGAGAAATTGGAACGTTGACGCAAAGTGAATGATGTCTTCCGCTTTCCGAAGTGCTAGTGTATCCTGCTTCACTGCACCCAAACCGAGACGACCTTCATGAGTTTGCTTCAGGCGATTTGAAATTCTTATGGCATTTCCGGAAACACCAGCCGTGACAGCCAGTGAATTTACGCCTCCGCCCTGCCAGTTGTCGAAACCAACCTGCGCTCCGGAAAGCATGCCGGTGGCGCTCTTGTGCCAGACGTCTGTAGCCAGGCTGTCGGTATCCTGCGCAAGCGCTGTACTGCTAGCGAACAAAAACGTGAAAAAAGTAACGATGAGTATCTGAGTGGTAGGAATACGTTCCATAGTTATTATATCAGGTGAATAGGGTACAGAGATCTTTGCCAAGACCGTACCAACAAACTATTGCACAGTGATTTGAGATATTTTGCGACGGATAAGTACCAAACATGATGCAATGCGAAACAAGTGGTACAAAATTGAACGCCTGACCGGAGGAAATGCTATTAAACACAAAAGGCCGGGCTGTTCACCCGGCCTTTTGCGAAACTGTTACTGACTAATAACCTTAGTCAGCATTCTTGCGATCCTGAACGTCCACGCGGATATCCTGTGCGTGTTTTTTCAGATCCTGCATAGCTTTACGGACGCGTGTACCAGCGGCCTTATTTCCTTTTACGTAGAACTTGTCGAAATCGTCTTCGAGGCTGTTTACGTAGTTTTTCAGTTTTTCAAACTGTTGGCTCATAGTGGGACCTCCTGATTGGTGCCAAATGTAGATTGCAAAAAATTGTGTTATGCGCGCTCCTGATATCGTCAAACTTAGCATCTGACGCCACCTGAGTCAAGCTAGTTTCCTTGATTCTAGCTCAATTTCGGCAATTATCAGGCAATAATCGTCGATATTACGCAATCCTTCAAGTAAAACGCTCCCAGAATTCGGTATCGGCGAGTTTTTGAGGCTGAATGTGGATAATCTCGACCTCACCTCGAAATTTAGCGTAATCGTCTATTTTTACTTGATTTAGGTCATTTTCAAGCAACGCTCTGTTAGTTTTGACGCCGAACTCTATGACCGATGCCTGGCACTCCGGATGCACCGTAATTCCTTGGGCGATAGCCACTGAGACGGAGCGCGCGTCTTGCAGCATCAGTCCTTGTCCAACGGATTTTACGATCGGACCGACAACCGGGACGCTTCCAATCTTAACCATGTCCACCAACATATCGGGGCGTTGACAGCTTAATCCGACGTCTGTCATTTGGATTAACCCTCGATCGGATCCCTGCATCCCCACCGCGGGAATACCTTCCTCCGTCAACTTCCCCACCACACTCCGGTTAAGACTCTGGATTGCAGCAAAGACAGCGGCTGAAACCTCCTCCCACTGGCCTCGGGTTAGCGAAAGCATATCGTAACCTCGAGACTCAATAGCATTCTCGGCAACGTCGAAGCCATCATGGACGACGATTATCCGACGCTGCGGACCGATAACAGATGCGAGGTAGCGCCCCAGTCGTTGAATGAACAAGAGATCTGAGATCGACCTCTTATCAACATGTAAAATTAGAACCGTGTCCATACCAAGAATTACGAAAAGGTGCAGGCAGACGTGCGTCGAAATTATTACTTTAGGAACCCGTCGCGGCCTACTATCATCTATTACATTTGCGAGTCCAAAGTAGCCATTATAAATGTGCGAATTTAGCCATCTCCATTGTCACACTCAGTACTCGCTTCTCGACGGCGCCGCACGTATCAAGTCTCTAATGGCTCGGGCAGCCGAAATGGAGATGCCTGCCATCGCGATTACCGACCACGGTAACCTCTACGGTGTCCCCGAATTTCATGCTGAAGCTAAAAAGTATGGAATCAACCCAATCATCGGCTGCGAGTTCTATGTCACACCGGATGGTATGGCGGACAGGTCCGCTCGAACACGATACCACCAGGTTCTTCTCGCCAAGAATGAAACAGGCTACCAGAACCTGATTCGCCTGTCGTCGCTATCGTATATCGACGGTTACTACTATAAACCGCGCATAGACAAGGAAACGCTTCGGAAATACTCCGACGGTCTCATAGCCACCACCTGCTGTCTCCAGGGTGAAGTCCTTCAAACGATTCTCAGGAGCGGCGAAGCGGAAGGAAAAAAGGTCTTCGAGACCTACCTGGACATTTTTGGAGACGACTACTACGTCGAGATACAGGACCACGGAATTGCCGAACAGAAGCAGTGCAATCATGTCCTCGTAAAATGGGCGACTGAGTACGGCGTGAAGGTTATAGCTACCAACGACGTGCATTACATCCGACAGGAAGATGCCGCCGCCCAGGACGTACTGCTCTGCTTGCAGACGGGAAAAGACCTCTCCGATCCAAACCGGATGAAGTTCGAGAACGACCAGTTCTACCTGAAGTCTCCGGCCGACATGGAAAAGGCTCTTGTAGACATCGATGCATCGCATCGGAAGCTGGCGCTTACAAATACGCTCGAAGTAGCAGACAAATGCTCCTTCGAGATTGGCACCGGCAAGCTCCTGATGCCGCACTATCCTATTCCGAAGTCTTTCAACTCGGATATGGACGCTTTTCTACGCCACATGGTCTTCGAAAAGGCTCCCCTGCGGTATCCTGAGATGTCACAGGACGTTCATGATCGTTTGGATCGAGAGCTGGCCATTATTAAAAAGATGGGCTACGCAGGATATTTTCTGATCGTGCAGGATTTCACGACTGCGGCTAGAGCGTTGGATGTATCCGTAGGTCCCGGTCGCGGTTCAGCTGCAGGCAGCGCCGTTGCATATTGTCTGGGCATTACCAACATCGATCCTCTCAAATACAATCTCCTGTTTGAACGCTTCCTCAATCCGGAACGTGTTTCAATGCCGGACATTGATATCGACTTTGACGATAGAGGTCGTAGCAAAGTTATCGACTACGTCGTGCAGAAATACGGCCGAGACAACGTCTGCCAGATTGTAACGTTCGGTACCATGGGGGCCCGATCCGTCATCAGAGATGTTGCACGGGTTCTCGGCATCCCGCTCCAGGAAGCTGATCGCATCGCGAAACTCGTTCCTGAAGGTGTCAAGGTTTCGCTCGACCGAGCCGCACAGGAGGTGCCCGAGTTCCGACGACTGAAGTCGCACGAAGACGAGCAGATCCGAAACCTCATCCATTACGCGCAGGTCCTCGAAGGCTCTGCCAGACATACTGGTGTGCACGCTGCAGGCGTTATCATTACCCCCGGACGTGTAAGCGACTACGTGCCAGTCTCAGTCACCAAAGGCAAGTCCGGAGCCGAAGACGTCGTCACCACTCAGTACGATGGAAAATGGGTCGAGTCGTTCGGTCTCCTCAAAATGGACTTCCTCGGACTCAAGACCCTGACCGTACTGACTGACGCCATCCGCCTGATCAAGGAAAACCACGGCGTCGACATCGACGTCGATTCAATTCCACTGGATTGCGAGAAGACTCTCAAACTTTTTCAACGCGGAGACACGGTCTCGATCTTCCAGTTTGAATCGGATGGTATGCGGGAGTGGCTCAGAAAACTAAAGCCGTCCTCCTTCGACGACCTCATCGCGATGAACGCCCTGTACCGCCCGGGGCCGATGGACCTCATCCCGAACTACGTCGACCGCAAGCATGGTCGAGAAAAAGTGTCGTTCCCACATGCAATTCTTGAACCTATCCTAAAGCCAACCTACGGCATTCCTGTTTACCAGGAACAGGTCATGGAAATGGCGCAAGCCATGGGCGGTTACTCTCTCGGCGAAGCAGATTTGCTGCGGCGTGCCATGGGTAAGAAAAAGCAGGAAGAGATGGACCGGCACAGGGCTATCTTTGTCGACGGTGCCGTCAAGCGTGATGTTGAAGAAAAAGTTGCAAACGAAGTCTTCGACATGATGGCCAAGTTCGCTGGCTACGGCTTTAACAAATCTCACTCGGCTGCCTACTCGCTCGTCGCCTTTCATACGGCCTATCTCAAGGCCCACTATCCGGCAGAGTTCATGGCTGCCGCGATGACGAACGAGATGAATGACACCAAGAAGCTCGCCAACGTTCTGGACGATGCCAAGAGAATGGGACTCGAGATCCTCCCTCCCGCCATTAATACGAGCAAGGCATATTTCAGCGTGGAGGAAAAGGGAATCCGGTTCGGACTCGGAGCTATCAAGGGTGTTGGTCGAACCGCCATCGACACTATCATTGAGTACAGGGAAAAGAAAGGTCCGTTCTCTACCATCTTTGACCTCACCGAAGGCCTCGACCTGCGTGCCGTCAACAAGAAAGCTTTCGATAGCCTCGCCAGAGCAGGTGCCATGGATGCCTTTGAAGGCCATCGGGCACAGCTCGTAGAGTCGGTCGAGGTAGCGGTGCTGCACGGGCAAAAGTTCCAGGCAGAAAAAGCCGCCGGTCAAAACTCGTTGTTCGGGGGAGCGACAAGCGACGACAGTGTATTGAAGCCTAAACTTCCAGCCGTTGAACCGTGGCCGCGCTCGCGCCTTCTTAAGGAGGAACGCGAACTTATCGGCGTGTACGTCTCAGGCCACCCATTGCAAACGTTCATGGCGGAAGCGAATTCATTTGCCACGGCTTCGCTAGCAGATACTGACAAGTTCGAAGGATTGACGCACGACTTTTCCTCGGGTCGCAGCAGACCGACGCATCGCTTTTGTGGAATCATTACAGATGTGCAGACGAGAACCACTCGGTCCGGCAAACCGATGGCTTTTGCTGCGATAGAAGATTTTACGGGCCAGGGCGAACTCGTTTGCTTCTCGACGGTGCTCGACAAGGTCCAGCAATATCTAAAGGTCGATGAGATCGTCCTGGTTATCGGTCATCCGGAAGTAAGGGGTGGAAGTTTGAAGGTTGTTGTGAATGATATTTATCCGATGTGGAAGGTGCGCGAGATGTTGATCAAGTCGATTGTCCTGCGGATACGCGAGGATGAGATAGACCTTGAGGTTATGAAACAGTTTGAAAAGCTTTGTGATGAAAACCGTGGCAGTTGCAAGTTGTACTTTGACATAGATGCATCCGATTTGCCGGGACCGCAACGCGTGCATAGTCGCAAGTTTGTAGTTGAACCGACCAATGATTTGATGTCAGGGATGGCGCAGCTTTTCGGAAGAGAAAACATCGTACTAGAGGGTGACTCCTGACATGCAATACACCGTGACGGGCGAAATCGCCCAGTATGCAACTGTGACAATGGACGTTGATGAATCCATGTGGGTCAGCAACGGATCTATCATGGCTCATGGTGATGGCATCCGTTGGATCTTGAAAATTCCCGGCGGCGCCAGCGGCGCCGTGAGGCGATCTCTTGCCGGCGAAGGCTTGTCTCTTACCCTTGTCGAGACCAGCAAATCCGGTTCGGAGGTTCGACTTGCAGCTAACTCTCCCGGCCACATCATCGAATGGCAGTTGTCGGGGAGTTCAGTAATTACAACAAGAGGTTCTTTTCTCGCAGCGTGGGGTCCCGATATCTCAATTGATGTATCTGTGGCCAAGCGAGCAAGTGCTGCCTTCTTCGGCGGCGCAGGCCTGTTTCTCCAAAAGCTCTCGGGCACGGGCACAGTCCTCATCCATGGGAGTGGAGACTTCACCGATCTTACCCTGGAACAGGGCCAGAGCGTCCTTGTCTCAACTGGAAACCTGGCCGCTTTCTCCGAGACTATCGACTATCAGATACAGACCGTTTCTGGAGTTCGAAATGTACTCTTCGGCAAGGAAGGGCTTTTCATGACAAAACTTACCGGCCCGGGACGAGTCCTGCTACAATCTTTAAAACGTTGACAACACCTTATGGCTGAATCCACAAGTGTATTATTTGTTTGTACTCACAATTCTGCTCGTTCACAAATGGCAGAAGGCCTGCTTCGGAGCATGATGCCTTCATTCACTGTGTACAGTGCCGGAACAGAACCGGGCGGTGTGAATCCGTTCGCTGTTCTCGCCATGGCCGAGGCCGGAATCGATATTTCTGATCACTCCTCTAAATCGGTTGACAAATTCGGTTCGATGCCAATCGATTTTGTCATCACAGTATGTGACTCCGCAAAAGAAAATTGTCCTTACTTTCCTGCTGCCGTCCGCAACCTCCACAAAAGTTTTAATGACCCGTCGGCCGTTACCGGAACTGACGAAGATAAACTGACCGCGTTCCTTACTATCCGTGATGAAATCCGTGCATGGCTTGTTGGAGATTTTTTACCGCTGATTGCGAGCCATACCGCCGATGGCCTATCCGAGAATTAAGGATGATGGAAACACTGTGGAGCTCGATCTTCATGGTGCCAGTGTTCCGCATGGATTACACCTGGTCGATCAGCTGTTATCTCTTGTCAACCAGCGCGGGCGCTCGTCAATCAAAATAATTCACGGCTCGTCAACTTCCGACGACGACGTATTTGCCGATACACTGAAGAACCGAATATCGGACAAGCTTACGTCAGGCGACTACAATAACTACGTCACGTCGCATTGGTCAACCGATGAATATGTTATCTTGTCGCCTGCTCAGGCATCTCCCCTCGATCGGAGACCGATAAGTATCTTCGACCTTGATAAATAGAGACTACCTAAACGTTCAGAATGACACGCCCGCGAATTGGAATTACAACGTCTCTGGAAGAAGATGAACAGCGCATCCATCGGGGATATGTTCAGTCTGTGGTCAAGGCAGGTGGCTATCCGGTTATCATCCCGATGTTTGATGACGACGAACTGCTTAATCACTGTGTAGAACGACTTGACGGTCTGGTTATGTCGGGTGGTCCTGCCATCGACATCGGACTCGTTGGAAATCTTCCTGACGATTTACCCGTAACGCCGGAGCCCCGCCGATCAACTGATATCAAAATACTTGAGAGTTTTCTTGCATCGCGGAAGCCCGTCCTGGGCATCTGTTACGGAATGCAGATGATCAATGCTCTCGCTGGGGGTACGATTTATGCAGATGTTGAAAAGCAGTCAGAAAACGTGATTGCTCATAGTGTCAAACGGGGTGCGACATCGCATTTTATTAACGTAAATAAGGATAGTAAGCTTTCGGAGATCCTCGGAGGAGACCGGTTTGAAGTCAATACAAGACATATTCAGGCGATTGCGAGCCCGGGAGCCCAGCTTAACATATCGGCGCGGGCAGACGATGGAGTTATTGAGGCCCTTGAGAATGCCGATGGAACAGTACTCGGTGTCCAGTTTCATCCGGAGCGGATGGATACCATGATCAAGCTGTTCGAGCATCTAGTGGCAAATGCCTCAAAATGATGGATTTGCCAGGGTAAATAGAATTCCCTACCTGAAAAGTCGCGCTCTTATCCGTCCTTAATACGATATTAGGCGATCCAGTTCGCCGTTTCAAAAGGATCGTTATGCAAACCTGGAACCGAATTAAAAGGAGTAAGACACGGTTTCTCCGTTCAGGAGGAATTGCATTGCTATTTTTAATCGGCGCTGGCTTTGCATTCTCTAACGATGTAGAGTTCTCTACCGAACGGTTCTTCAATCGCTTCCTGGACAACAAAATCCTCGCTGAGGACGCAGCTCCTTCTGAGGCCGTGATTGAAGTGTCAAACGGCAGCTTCAGTTTTAAAGACCTGGATATCCATCCCGACAATCTTTACAACCTGTACGCAACCGCGCCCCGTGGTTCGTTTGCTGCCGATTCCTTCGGCGAGAAGATCTCCGGATTGTACAAGGACCTCCTCTCCGCTTACACCGTGCGTCAGGGAGTCGACGACAACTTTACCCTGCGTGCCACCGATACACGCACCGGTGGACTTCTTGGAATCGTTACCCTCGACAGCCTCCGTATGCAATATGACGCGCTTGGTACCATTGATTGGAGAAACGTAGACCGCGCTCGCAGGACGAGGACCGGAGAGCTCGTAGATAGCCTCGAAGAAACAGGAATAGATAGAAAATATATATCGGTAAAATGGGGTCGCAAGAATCAGGTGCTGGAAGCACGGCAACGCGAAGTCCCATTCATCGAATACGAGGTCAAGCTGGCACGTTTCTTTGACCTCAGCCTGCTTGCTACAGAGATCGGTACCGTGGAGACTTTTAACACTGACAGGGTTGTTTCCCGTGTTGGCGCCAGGAGCCGATATCAAATAATGCCCAGCACGCTCCGCGACCTGGACATTAATCATTACAAGCTTGACGTCCGAACGGGCAAATCAATTAGCGTCTACGAGGAATGGAATCCACTGATTGCCATGGAAGCTTCCATGCTCCTGGTGCGAGCATATTCAAACGCTGTGGGGCATGAGACCCCAGGAATATCTGCCTACCATACAGGGCCTTTTAACGTCTTCCATCTATTCCGGACTTATCTGGAATCGAACGCCGATCGCGAGGTCAGCAATGTCACTACAGAGTTAGCGTATTTGTGGGGCATCACTTCCGGCTACGAACAGATTAGCAGCAATTCTTCGTTCAAGGGTTACTCTCGAGGATATATCCCGAGCAACTATGGCTCGCTACGGGCTACTGATGAACTACTCATCGACACGACGTTGACCGTACTCGCCGAGCGACTGCAGATGCAAGACGGCGAACAGATTTACCTTTCGGAACTGCTTGGTGCAATTGGTGAGCATGCTCCGGATGCCGAGTGGCGAACCGAAGCCTCAGACAGTTCGCTCTACCTTAAATTTCGGACCCTCAACAATCACATTGCTCTTCCGGAACCCGAAGATGAATATGTGCCGGTTGATGGCGATATACTTATCACAAGATTCAGCAAAGGAAAACCCGTTCGAATCTTTTTGCCTCGAGGGACCTCGAAACGTCTTGCTTCGGCTGGTATGAATCTATTCGACCCGGAAGCTACCTTTGACTTTGCCCATGACACCTTCGTGACGGCGCACGCCAAAGAAGTCACAGCGTGGGATGAAAGGTATCGCGAACTAGTCGACGAAGCTTATCATTTTGGATTTAGCGAAGCGAATCGAGAACGACTGTTTGAATTGGTTGACAAGTTCGAGGAACTCGCAGAACTGAGGCCTACCTATTACCGGAAGACGCAACTTGCCATCATCAAACAACACCAGTGGATATGGCGTTCTCGAGAGTTTACCTCGCTGGTAGAGGCAATCGAACGCTGGCCGGCAAACACCCCGGATAAGGAGTCCGTCCCGTACATAAATGGAGTGACATCTCTGTCACCTCAGCCCATCGGATCACCAATCAGTGATTCGCCGTGACTCGTAGTTGACAGCATCGTCGTTGAGGTGACCGCTCTCAGCTTTAGCCATTAGCATTTCCTGAAGACCTGTCTCTTCCTGAGGCGTAGCTGGTATCCGTTGTATGTACTGTCCATCGGATCGCAATTCCCAGGATTCCCTACGGTCCGCCAGTGCCATTTCGAGAATATCGATAAGCTTTGCTTTGGCGACACGATCCTCGACCAGCGCAGCCGCTTCTACGCGGTCATCAAGGTTTCGACGTTGCCAGTCTCCACTGCTGACATAGACTACCGGGTCACCGCCATTGTCAAAGTAGTATATACGTGAGTGCTCGAGGAATCGTCCCAGCACGCTGATTACCTTGATGTTTTCACTGACCCCGGGAAGGCCTGGACGAAGGCGGCAATGGCCGCGAACGATGAGGGTAATTTTAACGCCCGCTCGCGACGCCGCGTACAATTCATGAATGATGTCGACGTCGTCGAGAGCATTCATCTTTGCAATGATCCGGCCCTCTCCTCCGTCACTGACCGCCTTTGCCTCGGCTCGTATTCGCTCGATAAACGCATCGCGCATAAATTTCGGAGCAACGATAAGCTTTTTGTACGTCTGCAGTGGCGCAAAGCCCGTCAGGTAGTGGAAGAGATTAATAATATCATAACCCACTTCTCGCTTCGCGGTAAACAGTCCTACGTCTGTATACAATCGTGCCGTGGTTGCATTGTAGTTGCCGGTGCCAATATGACAATAGCTCCGAAGTCCTTCGTCCTCCTCACGGATTACAAGTGTTGTCTTGCAATGCGTCTTCAATCCAATCAATCCATACGTCACGTGGACTCCCGCATTTTCAAGCATTCGTCCCCACTCGATATTGTTTTGCTCATCGAACCGCGCTTTCACTTCTACCAGGACTGCAACTTGTTTACCCATCTCTGCTGCCCGCATCAACGACGCAACGATAGGAGACTCTTCGGAAGTTCGGTATAGAGTCTGTTTAATAGCCACAACGTTCTTGTCGTTAGCTGCGTCGTCGATAAAACGTTGGACAGATGCGTGGAACGACTCGAACGGATGATGGACCAGCAAGTCATGATCACGGATGACACTAAAGATGTCGCTCGCCTGTGTATTTGACCTTGAGTTCAAGCGCTTGGGAGTCACTGGAGCCCATGGTCTATACTGATGATCCGGAAAGTCCAACCCCGAAAGCATCATACAAGCTGTAAGGTCTATCATCCCATCGACTACGAATATGTCATCATCATCGAGCGCGAGTTCGCGTTGGAGCAGGGCTTTAACAGGTTCGGGAGTTCCCTTCTCAATTTCGAGGCGAACCACAGAGGCAAAGCGTCTTTCGCGTAATTCTTCCGAAATCATCTCAATCAGATCATCGGCCTCTTCTTCATCACGACCTACATCCGCATTCCTGGTCGTCCGAAATGCATAGACGCCGACAACCTCCATCCCTCGAAACAGGTCCTGTACATACTCAGCGATAACCTGCTCTACGGGAACGTAGCTTACACCATCGGACATGCGAACCCATCGTCCTTTTCCCAAAGGCACCTTGATGCGGGCGAAATGAGAAGTTTGCTGAGCCGGATTCAGTAACTGAATTGCAAGTGACAGACTCTGATTTGAGATAAAAGGAAATGGGTGTCCGGGGTCGACAGCCAGTGGAGTCAGTATTGGAAAAATGTGGTCGGTAAAGTACTCGTGCAACAGCTCCTTCTCGGTATCGTCGAGGTCTTTGAAATCCCGTATTCGTACGACATCTTTTTCTTCGAGGAGAGATTTCAGGCGTTCTTCCCACGCACGCGTCATTGTAGTATGCATGATATGCATCGCGTTGCGTATCAGATCGAGCTGTTCGCGCGGCGTCCGTCCATCAGGAGATCGTGAAAGGACCTCGGCCGCTATTTGCCTCTTCAATCCCCCAACGCGTTTCCTTACAAACTCGTCCAGATTGCTTGCTGTGATGCCGAGAAATTTTACACGCTCGAGCAACGGTATTCGCGGGTCTAGCGCTTGAAACAGAACGCGCCAGTTAAAATCCAGCCAGCTGAGCTCCCGATTAAGAAAGAGCACTGACTCGTCAGATATATCGCCCACAAATGGCTGTGGTGATGTTGCACGCGGCAGCGTAACGAGCTGTGAATCGTTGCCGGAACCGAACGCAGCGTCCGCGCCCGCCTCGCCATCGCCACCGAGTGTTGACGACTGCGACAGCAGCACTTCGTGGATAAAACCTTTGCGAACGTTATCACTCATTACAAAATACGTCCCTGACCTAATGTTCGATCAGAAATCCATCCTCTTCGATTTGCTTTTTGGTGAGTAATAACTGTTGTAACTCCTCCTGAAGGCTGCGTACGTCTTCGCCCGATTGGGAAGCCTTGTATATTCGCTCCTTGACCCGCTCCATGGCGTCATCAACACGATCCAATTTTAGCAGACGCATGGCACCTATCGCCGAGGCACGAGAATCCTCGTCCAGGCGTGGCACCGTAATATTGCGAAGCCGTTCCCAATTCTGCGATGGTTCATTCTCCGACAGCATCACTTCGGTAGCAAGTTCACGTACTGCGTCACCTGCCGAACCGTCGATAAGCCGCTTTGTATTAATCGTCCCCGACTCGTACATCTGAAGCAAAAACGACACGGTCTCCCGGGACGCACCTTCCGTAAACTCATCCAGTGCCATATTCCCGAGAATAAGCTCGATCATCGATTCTCCCCCGGCGATCATCAACCGAATGAGAGACTTCTCTTCCGGCAACGGCTCACCCGATCGGACGAGGCCTCGTGGAGCCTCTGCAACGGGCTCCTGTGGATCGGCTCTACCAGTATCGCGTCGACCACGTTTACCAGTACTCCCGTCGACCCGTCGCAACTCATCATGAATTCGAAATTCGGGCAGGCCCAACAATTCAGAAGCTCGCTGAACGTACGCCTCACGAACAAGGTCATCCTTTACCTGCGACACGAGCTTGATGATACGCCGCTGCCCTGCCGCCGTCCCCTCAGGAGTATCGAACACCCCATCCTTCTTGAGATACGTAAGTGCAAAAGAAATAAAATCGATCTGCTCGGCGGCAACATGCTTCTCAAACTCAACCCCACCCGTCTCACGTACGAACGTGTCTGGATCTTCAGAATCGGGAAGAGACACGATGTACGGGGAAAGTCCAGCACGTAGTAGAATTTCTATCCCTCGTATAGTCGCTTTAACACCAGCACTATCGCCATCAAAAAGCATTACAACTTTTTTGCAGTATCGTTTGATGACGGCGACTTGTTGATCCGTCAACGAAGTACCACTCGACGCTATCACGTTTTCAACGCCCGCCTGATGAAGTGCCAGAACATCAGTGTAGCCTTCAACAAGCAATACTTCTTCCTTCGCACGAATCGCCCGCTTTGCTTGAAATAGCCCGTACAAGATTTCACTCTTGTGATATACTCGTGTCTCCGGAGAGTTGATGTACTTTGCCTGATCCTCCCCGTCCTGAAAAACACGACCGCCAAAACCGACAATTTTTCCAATCGATGAGTGAATGGGAAAGATTATCCTATTCCGATATCTATCGTAGAAAGAACCATTGTCTTTCTTGATGACAAGACCTGCTTCGTGGAGATGATCGGCGGAGACACTGGCTCCCCGCGCGGCGTTCAGCAATGAATCCCAGGAGTCGAGCGAGAAGCCGACTCCAAAATTCTTAAGGGTCTCTTGCGTAAAACCGCGTTCTTCAGTCAGGTACTTGAGTGCGTGACGATTGCGCTTTTCATAGAGATTTTTTTCAAAATATCTGGCGGCAAAATTCAGGGCTCCGTAGATACTTTCATTCGGACCATCCGCGTCGTGAGTTTGATCCGATGTTGGAATAGTAATTCCAGCTCTATCGGCAAGGATATGGGCAGCCTCGGGAAACTCGACCTTTTCCATTCCCTTAATGAACTGAAAGATGTCTCCCCCGATACCGCATCCGAAACATTTGAAGATTTGCATTCCCGGATTAACATTGAAGGATGGCGTCTTTTCGGAATGAAAAGGACAGAGCCCTACAAAATTAGATCCTCGTTTTCGGAGCTTGACGTAATCACTAATAATGTCGACGACATCGGAAGCTGAGCGGATTTCCTCAATTTTGTCGTCTGCTATGTACATCGTGATCCTATCAGCTGATAATCATTTGATTACGCTGGGTTTGTCGGGAGGTTCGGGCAATCGAGGCAGTGGAGACTAGCTATTCGACTCTATGGGCGCGATTTCCGGTTTGTCCGAGCACTGGCACGAGCTGAAAGCAATAACCATGAATGTGCATAAAATAAACAACAACTTCTTCATTACAGACACGCGTCTAATGAACGATAATTAATGCAGGTTGAAACGTACGGTCTTTATCGCCTAGTTTGCAATCGGCAACATCAATAATATTACCTATTCAGACGAACTTGGAAATTCTAGGAATCGACGTCGGTGGCACCGGAATCAAAGCGGCAATCGTCAATAGCGAATCCGGAGCACTCATGACCGAACGGGTCAGAGTGGATACACCTCAACCGCCGACGGTAGACGCAATCAAGGATGTGCTTGTCAAGTTGTCAAATCAACTGGAGACTAACTATCCTAAAATAGGTGTTGCTTTTCCTGCTCGTGTTAAGAACGGCATCGTCACTACAGCAACGAACATTGATCCTGCATTTGTCGGGACCAATTTAAATGCATTGCTATCTTCCGCCCTGGGCAAGCAAGTTTCTGTGATGAACGATGCCGATGCAGCAGGCGTTGCCGAGATGGCGTTTGGTGCAGGACAAGGACGTATGGGACTCGTAATCACCATTACGGTTGGCACCGGCCTGGGCTCGTCCATCTTTATTAACGGGGCTCTCGTTCCTGGCACCGAACTTGGACATTTGAAACTAAAGGGCAAGATTGCCGAAGATTATGCGTCGGACAAGTCCCGGAAGGACAAAGATTTGACCTGGGAAGAATGGGCAGGCAGGTTTCAAAAATACCTCGACCGCGTTGAATTTTTGTTCGCGCCAGATCTGATTATCATTGGTGGCGGCGTGAGTAAGTCGACGAAAAAACCTGACTATTTCCACTTCCTTTCTACCAAGGCCGACCTGGTGACCGCAACGCTTGGTAACAATGCCGGGATCGTTGGAGCAGCTCAATCAGTCGCAGCATAATTCACGATGCGGTAGAACCACCAGCCGAAAGGTAATCCTCCAGCCCCCACTCCCGGGCCACGGCGGTGATAAAGTGAACTTCTCCCGGTGATACAACGCCGTCTGCCGCCACGATATCTGCAAGATCCCGCAGAATCGAAATCTGCAAGTCCCTGCCTGATTCATCGGAAATCGACGCAATACTGTTGCTGACCATATCGTAGGACGATTGACTGACGTACATCAGCATGACGTCCTCCAGGACCTGTGACGCGTCGACGGATTCATCATCGATACGCCTCTCTATCAGATCTTTGACTAGCGAGTACTCACTAGGGTCAATTTCATCGTCTGCACCATGCATACAGGTCAAATAGATCAGGGCTATGTCGTGCAAGCCACTCCAGCCGTTTTTTTTCATATTCCTCACAAGAACCCGCTATTCTTCGCAATTATCCATTTTTCGATGCTAAATGGACAGTTCAACAAACTCAAACCTGTCCAAAATAGTGGATATATATATTTGTTTTAAATGAGTTTGCATCAAATCTTAATAACTGTCCGTCCCTATTAAGATATGTTGTTGAGGCCAAAGGCTAGGGTGTGGATATCTTTTTCTGTGAAAAGGACCAAATTAATTAATGACTATAAGTCATTATATTACAACTAGTTACGTGCTTGAGACAACTATTGACGACTATCGTCTTCACACTTGTGGCGCTTGTGGGCATCATTTTTGAGACGATAGTTTTTGTAGTTCTCTTTAACGATATGGAGAGGTGATCACATGTTACCTTTCGACTCTAAACAGATTATGCCAGGCGAACACAGTGATGCGGTCAACGCGAACGACATGACCACAGACGTCAAGTTGTCTTTCGAGGTGATTGCGGTGATAGCATTCTTTATCGGCTGTGCTACCCTATTCGGACTAGCCGCGAACGTATTCTAGCGTTATCGATAGACGCTTACTGTATCGACCGCGATAAAAGCATTCGGGAATGCTTCCTGCACGAGGGCCAACGCCTCTTCGGCTTCCGTTCGCGTTCCAAAATTTCCTATCCGTACGCGGTAATAAGGCTGCTGAAAGTGCATGTACACCGGCAGCTGATCTCCTCCCAATCCTGCTGGTCGTCTACTGGCTCCTACTGTCCTCCACCAAAGACCAGCCTGTTGTTCTTTCGATACAGCCTCATCTTTGTCGAGCGACGAATGTATTTGAATTCGAAAACCTGATACAGTTCGAAAGGATTTACTGCTACCCAATTCTCCTGACATGAGTTCGCTGGGGACGTCGTGCTCAATGGCTCCCTCCAGCGGAGGTGGCGCCACATCATACTTCGACGCATCAAAAGTTTCTGTGCCAGTAAGGTCGACTGGTGCGGCCTCGGGCAACGAAGGCCCTCGATCCGTTACCTCGGGTCCCGAACCTGAACACGCTGCCAGTACGGTAGCAACAAAAACGAATAAAACTATTTTCCGGATTCGAGCCAATGCGTTCATACTAATATGCTCCAGTTCCTTTAAGCCCTTTCATAATTTCAACTGATGCACTTGCACCGAGTCGTGTCGCCCCGTGGGCAATCATATTGTCTGCATCAGCTTTGGACCGTACTCCACCTGAGGCTTTGACACCCATGTCGGGACCGACAACGCGGCGCATCAGGGCAACATCCTGAGCAGTTGCTCCCCCCGACGAAAACCCGGTAGAAGTTTTTACGAAGTCCGCACCTGCGTTTTTACTTAGCACTGAGGCTACAATTTTTTCCTCGTCAGTAAGGAGCGCAGTCTCGAGGATGACTTTGACAATTACCTTCGATCCTGACCGTCTTGAACGAGCCGTATTAACGACCTCCCTGATATCTGCCTCCACTTCATCGAATCGTTCGCTCTTCAGAAACCCGACATTCAAGACCATGTCCAGTTCTGTCGCGCCATCCGCCATTGCCAATTCCGCTTCTCTCACCTTAACAGCGGTCTTGGTGGCTCCAAGTGGGAAGCCAAGTACCGTGCAAATACCGACCGGGGTTCCTCTTAGCAGCTTGGCGGCAAGGCCCACGTACGACGGGTTCACGCACACGGATGCAAAGCAATAACGACGAGCATCTTCACACAACTGGCGTATCTGCGTTTCTGTCGTTTCCGGTTTCAAAGCCGTGTGGTCGATCATTCTAGCCAGTGGCGGCGCCAACTCACACGCAGAGAATCCAGCCTGCTCAGGCTTATCAACGCAAACTCCAAACCGGCAGGCGCCGACGTTGACCATCTTCTCAAGAAGATTTTGCACATAGCGATCGGTTGAACTGCCATTCCTGGCCGTCCCCTCCAGCTTGCGCACGAGTGTTTCCCTTTCCGTTGCATTCATGGTGCAAAGATACGGAAGCCTAAGAACTTTGACTAGATAAGGACTACTCGGCTGGCAACATCAGTTTTAACGATGCGGGCATGATCTCCACGGTCAATTGAACGACAGCGGTCGCCACAACCTCACCGTCGAGGTGCAACGGCGCACCGATCTCATCTACTACAGTCAGTGCCTCACCACGCCATTTTTTTAGCGCTGGTGACCCAGTCGCGAGTGATGTACGGGCTTTCGCAAGTAGACGCAACAATTCAAAATAGCTGGCAGGCGTTACGACTGCGGCATCCAGGTGCCCGTCGGTTACGCTCGCGTCATTTGAGATCACAAACCCACCTCCGACGAACTTACCGTTGGCAATCGTCACCATGTGATATTCTCCTGTATACACCTCGACTCCGTCCAACACGATCCTGCCCATCCTCGAGTGCGCCGAGGTCAGTGCCTCCAGCGCAGCGGCGACGTACGAAAATCTTCCCAACCGCTTGTACTTTCTCGCAATACCCGCGACTTCGGCATCGATTCCGATTCCACAGGCGTTGACAAATATATCAGTGTACTCTCCGTTGTCTTCGAGCCATCGAGCCCTTCCAACATCGATCCGCACCTCCGTGGACACACCTGACAACTTACGTATCGCTGCTTCCGCATCGCGAGGTATACCGACCGAGGCAACAAAGTCGTTACCTGTTCCCGCTGGAATAACGCGAAGAGTCGCAGCGCTGTTGGTAGCAATCATAACCGAAACGACGTCATGAATAGAACCATCGCCTCCTATTACGACGACGCAATCCGTATCTCGCAACAAAGAATCCAGTTTGTTTAAAGCAGAAGCACGATCGGGATCTGTCACCACATGCAGGTCCCATCCAGTATCACGAATCACTCTTTCGGCGAGCGGTAGCAATGTCAGCGGCTTCCCGCCGCCAGACGAAGGATTCACATACAATACGGCTGATGTCATGCGCTCATAGCGGGCTGAAAACTTTGTATCATGTATCTTCGAGATAAATCCTGAACACACCACAGACAGACATAATAGTGTGCGATTCCTAGTTTTTTCAATCCTGGTTTTCGGGACCCTCCTAATGAGTGCCTCTTCTTGCAGGGATAGTTCGAGGCAGTCGCAACGAAACGACGTGGAAGACGCCCTGGGGAGACTGGTTTCGGTACCGCTATCGCCACAAAGAATCGTTTCGCTTGCCCCTAGCGCAACTGAGACCATCTTCGCAGCCGGTGCACACGTACAGCTTGTTGCCGTTTCAGCAGTCGACAACTACCCTCCTGATGTCGACAGCCTGGCAAAAATAACTGTCTTCCCTGCCGTCGACTACGAGCGTCTGGTTGCTCTTCAACCAGATCTTGTCTTCGCAAGCACGGATGTTCAGGGCCCCGACCTCGCCGACAGACTCTCGGATTTCGGCATCCCTGTATTCTTTCTGGATGGTTCGACCCTGGACGACATATTCAATAATGTGCGCCTGGTCGGTTCGTTGGCACAAACGAATGAAAAGGCAGATGCACATGCGGATTTGCTCGTGTCTTCCGTTGAGCAAATGCGTCAACTGGTTTCAGAATCCGGCGGCGATTCAAGCAAGGTTCTGGTGCTCGTAGGAGATAGAGAACTATACAGTTTCGGTGGTGACAGCTACATTAACGAAATGGTCGCAATCGCGGGTGGGAAAAGCATTAGTGCAGAGGTCGATATGGAAGCACCGGTGCTTTCCGACGAGTTTGTTCTTGCCGAGCAACCGGACGTTATTATACTCGCGCAAGGTGATGACTATGACCCGGGCCGCCTGCTCGAAAATCACCCCTCGTGGCGGGTCCTTCCTGCCGTTGAGCACGGCCGGGTATTTTCGATGGACCCGGATTTGCTTCTTCGTCCTGGTCCGCGTGTCGTAGACGGTATTCTTCAGATGACGTTGTTCATATCACCAGAACTTTTCAGCACCTCCGGAGCAATCATTGCTGAATAGTACCAATCGAATACGACTTCTCACGTTACTGCTGGCATTTGTTATTTTGCCCGCCGCATTTTTCGTGGGACTCCTGTTTGGACAGGAGCCAGTCTCAGTGAGCGATGTCTTCAGAGTGATTCGCTCGCATATATTTGGTGGTCCTGTTTTCGATGATCTCGTCAGCGATCAGATTATCTGGAACTTACGACTGCCGAGAGTGCTCCTTGGGTGCGCGGTTGGCGGCGGCTTGAGTATCGTGGGAGTCGCTATGCAAGCGTTGATTCGAAACCCACTCGCAGAGCCGTACATCCTGGGTATTTCAGGCGGTGCGTCGGCCGGAGCATCGTTGTTTTATCTGGGATTCCTACCGCCTGTGATCTCGTCCGTTCTGTCGCTCTCAATCGCATCGTTTCTTGGAGGATTGTTGTCAATTATCATGGTATTCGTTGTCGCGCGCGTTGACCGACAAATCAGTGTTGCGAGACTGCTGCTTGCTGGCGTAGCAATTTCTGCGTTGATGGGGGCTCTCACAACATTTGTCACCATGATGTCGCCGGACCCGAATAAGCTTCGCGCAATGCTTTTCTGGCTTCTCGGATCTCTCAACAATGCGTCATGGTCAACCGTTGTCCTTCCGGTCCTTGTTACCGTCATAGCTACGGGAGTTCTATGGGTCCTGTCAAGGCACCTCGATGCCATGCTTCTCGGTGAGGAGCCGGCTTTTAACCTTGGCGTGCCTGTCGAACGAGTCAAACAGGTACTCATTGTTTTGTCGGCCCTCGTTACCGGCATCCTGGTTTCATCCGCCGGAAGTATCGGATTCGTCGGACTCATCATTCCCCACATTGTGAGGTCAGTTTTTGGAATAACACACCGACGACTCATTCCGCTGAGCCTGCTGTGCGGCGCTATCTTCGTTATTCTAGCCGATCTGGTCTCTCGATCGCTCATCGAATCCGTCACGTTCCCCATCGGTGTGGTGACAGCAATCTGTGGGGTACCATTCTTTCTTTATCTTCTTCGGCGTAAGGAGTATCGCTTCGGGTGAGACAACTATTCAGTACACGACGCGTATATTGGGGCCGGTTTCATTTTTTATTGAAAACTGATGGCTGAAACCACCCTTAGCCCTCCAGCGCATAAGACTACGGTGAATCTTGACGACTTGCGGAAGCCCATTGCGGCTGAGCTAGAGACGTTCAAGGAGTACTTTCGAGATGCCATGGCTACCGACGTCGGGCTGCTCGACAAGATAGTCCGGTACCTTCTACGGCGAAAGGGTAAGCAACTGCGTCCAATCCTTGTCCTTCTATCCGCGAAAATCTGTGGTGAGGTAAATCGATCGACCTACCTGGCAGCTGCCCTGGTCGAACTCCTGCACAGTGCGACGCTGGTTCATGACGATGTCGTTGATGACGCAGACAAGCGCCGCGGGGTATTCTCCATTAATGCGCTCTGGAAAAACAAGGTCGCCGTTCTTTTTGGTGATTATCTCCTCAGTCGAGGCCTGCTGCTGGCGCTCGACAATAACGAATACGGACTCTTGCACACAATGTCTGATGCCGTCCGGCGCATGAGCGAAGGGGAGCTTCTGCAGATCGAAAAAAGCCGGCACCTCGATCTTGACGAAGAAACATACTTTCGCATTATCTCAGATAAAACGGCATCACTTATAGCGGCATGTACTACCGCAGGAGCCCGATCAGTAACTGACGACGAAGACGTTGTCAGTCAGTTGAATCTTGCTGGTGAAAAGTTGGGACTCGCATTCCAGATTCGAGATGACCTCTTCGACTATGGTGTACGCGACGTCGGTAAACCTTTGGGCATAGATCTCAAAGAGCGCAAACTTACGTTGCCTCTCATTTACTCGTTGCAAGAAAGTGAGCCGGGTGAGTCCAAAGAAATCCTCAAGCTGATCCGCAAGAAGCGAATCAGCGACAAAGATATTCGGAAAGTCTCGACATTTGTCAACGAACGCGGAGGCATCACCTATGCTCGAGACAAAATGATCGCTAACGCAACCGATTCCGCCCATATCATTTCATCGTTTCCTGTATCAGATGCGCGGGACACCATGCTTTCGCTCATCGAATACACCGTACAGCGCAAACTTTAATTCCAGATGCCCAAGGTAATATTATTAGGAACGGGCGGCGCAGTAACAACGCCGGACCGGACGACTACTATGCTCGCATTCGTCGATGAAGGATCGACTGTGCTTGTCGATTGCGGAGGCGATGTCATTCAGAGATGCCTTGCTGCCAACATTACACTTGATGAGATCAATGCGATGATTGTTAGTCATGAGCATCCGGATCATACAAGCGGCTTCCCCCTGTTCATGGGTAAAATCTGGCTTCACGGGCGCCGGCGCCCAATTCGCGTCATCGGTCTTCCCAACGCAATCGAACATACGAAGCAAGTGTTCAGTTTATACAAGCCGTCCACCTGGAAAGGCCTGCCGCACATTGAATGGGAGGTAACGTCGCTGGAGATTAACTCGTCGGTTTACTCCGACGCAAGATGGAAAATCGTGTCTGCACCGGGATCGCACACTGTTCCGGTCGTCGGCTTCCGTGTTGTCAGCCTCTCTACGGGGACCAGTGTTTGTTATAGTTGCGATACCGAACGTGATCCGGTGATTACCGAACTGGCACGTGAGTGCGACGTATTGGTCCATGAAGCAAACGGGACGGGGCCGGGACATTCTTCGGCACAGGACGCCGCCCGGGTCGCCGCTGAAGCGAAAGCCGGGAAGCTCTTTCTCACGCACATCTCGCAATCTATTTCTGAAGATGATATCCGTGAAGCACGATCTATTTTTCCTCATACCTACGTCGGACGGGATTTGGACGAGATAGAATTGTAGTGGGTAAGTGAGGGTGAGGGATTGGGGATTGGGGATCAGGGATGAGGGATCAGGGATGAGGGATTTGGGATTGGGGATTCGGGATGAGGGATCAGGGATGAGGGATCAGGAATTTCGTGAGAAGTGGCTGAAGGCCGAGCCATACCGCTGAACGCTGACTACTGACTTCTTTTAGTCGACTAACACCAGTAACCAATTACCACTAACAGCGAGGCCCGAAGGGCCGAGTCATA
>CBDUKH010000031.1:0-30568 GCA_965367755.1 uncultured Rhodothermales bacterium | reverse complement strand
GACATAAGCGAAACGAAACGAACGCAACGAGAATTGATTCAGGCAAAGGAAACGGCTGAAGAAATGATCCGCTTGAAGGATTCGTTCCTGGCTAACATGAGCCACGAGATTCGAACGCCCTTAACGGGTATCCTTGGCTTTGCGCAGGTACTGCTTGAAGAAACGTCTGGCGATCAGAAACAACTCGTGTCGTACATCCGGGATGGTGGAGACAGATTACTCAAAACTCTGAACTCTTTTCTCGACCTCGCTCAACTCGAATCGAACTCTATCAATCATAATGTAGAGCGCATTGATCTCGTCGCAGAGACCCGAAATGTAGTGGCCCACTTCATGCCCGAAGCACAAACCCGGAATCTCGGCCTGGACGTGCAGACTGAGCAACCGGTACTCTATGCCCGAATTGATCGATCCATATACGTGAGGATTCTTCAGAATCTGCTTCACAATGCTTTCAAATTTACCCAATCTGGATCTATTCTTACTCGCATTGTTTCGGAGGAGGAATGGGTGCGAATCGAGGTTGAAGATACCGGCGTCGGGATATCCGAGGAGTTTCTTCCCGATGTTTTTAAAGAATTTCGTCAGGAATCTTCGGGATTGACCCGCACATACGAAGGGGCGGGCTTGGGATTATCGATCACCCGTCGATTACTGAATCTGATGGGTGGCTCGATAGAAGTGTCGAGCAAGAAAGGCGAAGGCGCGACTTTCTCGTTCCGGGTTCCTGCAGCCAGCCATGTAACCAAGGTTTCCAAAGCGACCGATACAGATATGGGACAGACCCCGGCAAATAATTTCCCGACTGTACTTCTTGTTGAAGATAATCCGGATACACAGATGCTGATCAGTCGGCTGATCCGTGATGAATATGATGTCACTGTTGCCGGATCGGGCCAGGCAGCTATTGATCTTGCTACCAATCAGTTCTTTAATTTGATAGTGATGGACATCAACCTTGGCGATGGACTTAACGGGGTCGAAACTTTAAAAGAGATCCGAAGGCTCGGAAATGATGTAGTACCTGCCATCGCAGTTACAGCGTACGCGTTACCCGGAGACGAGGCCAAGTTCATCAGCAATGGATTCGCTGATTACCTGAGCAAACCTTTCGGACGCGAAGATCTGCTGAGGGTGATCAAGAAAAATGTTCTCCCGATGAAAAAGGCAAGGGCTTCATAGCCAGATGATTGATGGCGCGCGGAACGCGTGTCCGTTGCATGCCTATCCGAAGGTTTTTGTAGGCGGTTGCGTCATTGCCGGGAGACGTGCGATGCCGCTCGAATTCGAAAAACGGACACGTCGATGCGGGGGCCGCCACTCCTCCTCCCCAGTGGCAACGTAACTCATTCTGAAGTTACTTACATGAGCGCTTCATTAGCATTGCATTAAACACGTTCTCGCAATTCTCGCGGGAGACCTTCCGACCCTTTACTCTCACTGCTATACAATCTTCCCGTACGTTGTCGCGCGTTGACGCTTACCCAGGCCCCGCCATACCGGGTCGATCAATCCATCCCCGCCGATATCGACTCCTTCAGAAGAATCACGTACCTTGACAACGATTCATGTGGACGACATCTAATCCCACAATTGAAACAGGCCGCCAGCTACAATATCTCATGACACGAATACCACTCCTCGCTCTTTCTGCCACCACCGTTGTCCTTTTCATCGTAACATGTGCAGCCTGTGACAATGAGCCAGACCTGTCTTCCCTTCCATTTGCGGAACAGTGTGTGCCTGAGCCTACTGTCGAAGTCTTTTCGACGCCCGATGATGCCGGTTTCTCATCAGCAGACGTAGCTCAAATAGATAGTGTCGTCCTTGCGGCCATTGCAGATTCAGCTTTCCCCGGAGCAGCAGTGGCTATCGGAAGATCCGGTGGCGTCGCATATTTACAGGGATACGGTAAGGCCACCTACAACGCGAGCGCACCGGACATTTCACCTACTTCAATTTATGATCTCGCATCGATGACGAAGGTCGTTTCAACAACGACTGCTACCATGCTGCTTGTCGAGTCTGGGGCCATTAGCCTAGACGACTACGTAGTCAAATATCTTCCAGAGTTTGCACCCAACGGTAAGGAACACATCACGCTCAAACACCTCCTTACACATACGTCGGGTCTGATACCGTTCAGACCGTTCCATACAATGGGTATCCATGATCGGGAGTCTGTACTCTCGTACATCATGCAAGACACATTGCAGTTTCCCCCGGGAGAGCGTGTTTCGTACTCCGACCTCGGCATGATTACCATGGGAAGAGTAATCGAAAAAGCCTCGGGTATGCGACTTCAGGACTTCGCCCAGCAGTACGTCTTCAACCCGCTCGGAATGTGCGATACTCACTTCCGAACTCAGGAGCCGGGTGACAACGAAGACATCGTCCCGACTGAGTATGATTCTACCTTTCGGAAGACTCTTGTCCATGGCGTAGTTCATGACGAGACGGCATTCATCCTTGGAGGAACGGCAGGACACGCGGGGCTATTCTCGACCGCCGCGGATCTTGCCCGCTTTGGGCAAATGATGTTATCCGGAGGAACAATGGGAGACCTGCAATTTCTCCGCGAAGAAACGATTACCTCGTTCACCTCGCGACCAGAACCGGGAGGTCAAATGGAACGTGCCATCGGATGGGATATGAAGAGTCTCGGCGGGTACTCATCGAGCGGTCGTTACTTCAGCCTGAATAGCTTCGGGCACACCGGGTATACAGGCACCTCAATCTGGTTCGATCCCGACAATGATATCTTTGCCATCATGCTCACAAACCGCGTTCATCCGACTCGCGCAAACAGAAAGATATCAGCCGTTCGGCCTGCGTTTGCGGATGCAGTTGCCCTCGGAATGATCGCAGATTAAAAGGAACCTGCGTATAATTTTATTGATGCAGACTCCTCCCCCAGCATCCAACACCTGGAGTTCGAGTGGTTGTAATTGTCCCTCGGTCTTTGCTGGTTTTAGATCACCGATCTCAAGGACTCTCCTGGTTTGCCATGACACAATCTGGAACTTAATGACCCGATATTCTTAGGACGCATACTTAAAAAATGCCTTTGTGACAACCAATCAACATTCTTGATGCCTACATACGTCTATAAGAGAGAAGATGGGAGTACGTTTGAAATCGAGCAACGTATTACTGAAGATGCCTTGACGACGTGCCCGACGACAGGTCAGCCTGTTTCAAGGGTCATATCAGGCGGGACGGGACTTATCTTCAAGGGTAGTGGATTCTATCTTACCGACTATGCCCGAAAGGATTCGAATGGCAAAGCAACAGATGCGGCTGTCTCGCCCGGTTCCAACTCCCCGCCAGATTCGAAATCGGCAACTGACTCGGATTCGGGTACAAAGACGGACGCAACGGCGTCCAAAGCCTAATCAACAACGAAAGCAGATGCCTCGTCCGGAAGTTCTTCAACTGGCGGTAGTGACAGCTAGGCTCTGGCGGTGGTGACAGCTAGGCTCTGGCGGCAGCCATAACGATTTCGCCAAACTGATCTGCTTTTAAACTTGCTCCCCCGATCAAGCCCCCATTCACGTCGGGCTGACTCAAAAGCTCAGCTGCATTCGTAGGTTTCATGCTGCCGCCGTACAGGATACGAATATCCTCGCCCGCCGCACCAAACTGCTTCTTTAGTAGGCCCCGAATATATGCATGCATGTCTTGAGCCTGCTCAGGAGTAGCAGTTCTGCCGGTGCCAATTGCCCACACTGGTTCGTAGGCTACCACCAGTTCATCACCTGAAGCAATGTTGATGCTTTTAAGGGCACCGAGAAGTTGCTGTCTGACGACCTTTTCGGCTGACCCGGAGTCACGCTCCTTCAGGCTTTCTCCGACACAAATGATTGGCACCAGCTTCTTTGAAATAGCCTGCGCGACTTTTCTGTTCACACTGTCGTCTGTTTCCCCGTAATACTGTCGTCTCTCCGAATGCCCCAGGATGACATAGTGACAACCAACAGCCAGGAGCATCGCAGCGGATGTTTCACCGGTATAGGCACCGGATTCCTCGGGACTCATATTCTGGGCGCCCAGCTTGATGTCGGTCCCGTGAACAATGCTAAACACCGGATCAAGATTAACTGTCGGAGGGCACACCGCGACGTCGACTGATCGGTGGTTGCCACATGTTTCGACAACACCCGTCGCAAGTTGAACAGCTTCTCGACGATCGGTATTCATTTTCCAGTTACCAGCTATCAGGTATTTCATGCTATGGTGCATTATTTCGATTTACGACGGAGAGTACGTCCTGGCGAATTCCTCTGACGGAAGAATTCGAGTACTTCGATACGATCTTTCCCTTGTTAATTAAAAAGCGTTTAGGGACGGACTGAACATTATATGTCGTCGCCAACTCACTGTCCAGGCCTTCGTTTGGAACGACATAAGCTTCGAGCGTCGTCTTGTTTTCAAGATACAATTCATTTAGCGCTCGATCCGGGTTGACGGAGACGGTAATGATTTGAAAATTCGTACCGTCAGACAGGGAAAGTAAATTGGATCTACGGAATTGCTCGTCAGGATCCAGTGGAACTCCCGGATCAATAAATTCAAGCAGCGTCGGAATCTCCATGAAGAACTCGAGGTCGAGATCCCTTCCTGACAGATCCTTGAATTGTGCGTTGGGAGCGACCATGCCAGGCATGAGATGGTCCAGTTCATAGACGACGCGCCCTGCCCACTGCTTCCAGTTTTCTGTCGCCCCCTTCGTACTTAGCGTTGTAGCAGCGACGCGAGCATTTTCGGTATCTGAACTATCCATGTAGGCGAGTACTTTCTCGGCCAGAATTGCATCGCGATGATCAGGATCGCCGATCGTCCTTTGAACTGCTGACAAGGTGTCAATGGCGGCTTGCAACCCGTACTGCCTCGCGACCGAACGCCGCAATGCTTGAACAACACTCATGTATCCTGCTTCGTCAGACTGAATTTCCCGAGCGCGAACAATGACGAGTGAATCGTTCCACCCCTCGAGCATCACGATTGATTCTGACCGCGCCAGTTCGGAGCCCATAGTTCCGGGATAGGTTTCTTCCATAGACCAGAATATCGACGAAGTCTGCTCGATCACGGTCCCAACATTTGCAAGCGTAGCTCCTTCAGTCTGGGTCACGTCGAGAAGGCGCTGGTTATGCAATGCCTTCGTGTTTCGATACGCTAACCAGGCTCCATTTTCTTCGGAGCGAACCATCAGGAAATTGCGGGTCATTGGAAACTTAACATTCATAGTGGCCGAATCACCGTTCGCCAGTACGTACTGGGATCTGGCCAAAACCCGATCATTCCTGCGGATCTCTATGGGGTAGATCCCCTTCTCGCTTGCCCGTATGTTCATCGAGAAGAATCCAGAACGGTCGGTGACACCATAACCGAGGGTGTCAACATCGTCACCTTCTGCGGTGCTCAGAATAGCCACTTCGAACCCCGAGAAATCACCAGAGCTATCAACATCACTTGACACGGTTAGATTACCTTCGAGATACGAGGTTATCGCCGGCGGTTCAGCCCCTTGACATCCAACCAGTATCATGACAAGTAGCCAGCTAAACAAGCCTACCAAAATTACATTCAGATTATTTAAAGGGTGCACCCTTACAATCCCCGATTCTCGATCAATAGACATGAATGACGATTCCACGTAACGTTTAAAAGACTTTGTACAAAACTATTGTTGGTCAGAAGATAACGTTCGGCGATGACAGCATTTGACAGTCCTTTCGTTTGTGCCTCAAACCAAAGTGGCGTCACTCTCGTCTCGCCTCGAGCTCTTCTTCTAATAACCTCCTGACTTCGACAGGATCCGCGGATCCGGGGAAAGAGCGCATTACTTGTCCGACAAAATATCCGACAATTGTCGTTTTGCCACCCAGGTACTGTGTGACTTGCTTCGGGTTCTCAGTGAGTACCTGCACGACTACAGGTTTGAGAGCCGCAGAATCAGAAACGCTAATAAGATTTTCAGTCTCTGCTATATCCTGCGCAGATTCCGTTGAAGTCATCATTCGGTCGAATAGCTCTTGTCCCGCTGTAGACGAAATCGTTCCGTCCGTTCGGAGAAGAACCAGTCCTGCCAGTTGTTCGGGAGAGATCGGAAACTCTGCTACCGAAGTGTCCTCTGCCTTGACTACCCGTAGGACATCTGTCATCACGATATTGGCGGACTGCTTCGCCGTCTCGCCGTTGAGCCGAGCACTTTTATTCAATTCTTTCAGAACAGACTCGAAATAGTCAGATACGTCTTTTTCTTCTGCAAGTACTTCGGCGTCATACGCTGTAAGACCATAGCCCGTGGTGTACTGCTCAATTCGTTCTTTCGGTAATGCCGGGATCGATGATCTGATTGAAGAAAGGGCATCGTGAGATACGACAATAGGTGGTAGATCCGGGTCTTTGAAATAACGGTAATCGTGCGCTTCTTCCTTTGACCGCATAGTCCTCGTAACGAGCTTTGTCGTGTCCCACAACCTGGTCTCCTGAACAACTTCCCGTCCTGCAGACAGTTCGGAAACCTGCCGATCAATTTCAAATTGCAACGCTGCTTCAACGTGCTTGAAAGAGTTCATATTTTTGATCTCGGTCTTTACTCCAAGAGTCTTAGTATTGGCTGGCCGCACGGAGATATTTGCATCGCAACGAAGCGAGCCCTCTTCCATATTTCCGTCGCATATGCCCAGGTAACGAACCAGCCGCCGGATCATCCTCATGTATTCGTAGGCCTGGCGCGGCGACTTCAGATCCGGTTCCGTTACGATTTCGGCTAGAGGGACACCGGCTCGATTGTAATCGAGCAGCGTTCGCGTCGCATCTCGATCATGAACTGACTTGCCCGCATCTTCTTCAAGGTGAATCCGGGCGATACGGACATGATCTATCTGTTCCTCCCCATTGTTGTCTTCCCACTTCACCTCCAGGTGTCCGTCATAGCATATCGGGTCTTCAAATTGAGAGATCTGGTAGCCCTTGGTCAGGTCCGGATAGAAGTAGTGCTTTCGTGCAAAATGTGAAATGCTACGGATTGAACAATTCGTAGCGAGACCCAACTTGACGATGTACTCGATAGCAGTTTCGTTGACGACAGGTAATACGCCAGGGTGCGCTAAGGTCACCAGGTCAATATTCGTATTTGGATCGTCGCTATATCCGGCCGGAGCAGAGCTAAAGAGTTTGGACTGTGTCTGCAGCTGACAGTGTACTTCGAGTCCGATTACAGGCTCATACGGTAAAGTCGTCATCGATGTCTGTTCGCGGTGGGCTAGGAGCTATGACGTGGCTTTGTCGAACTTGGCAAGTATTTCTCGTGTATGGTCTGAAGTGTTTGGGCGTTTGATGATGTGCACGACATAACCTTTTTCGTCAATCAGGAAAGTCGTTCGCTTGATACCCATCTTTTTCTTGCCATACATATTCTTCTCTCCCCAAGCGCCGTAGTCCGTCAGGATCTTCTTTCCTTCGTCAGCGAGCAAAGGAAAAGGTAGCTCGAATTTGGTTGCAAACTTGTCGTGTGATTCAACAGAATCCGCCGAAACGCCCACGACCGCGATGTCGTTTTCAATCAAGTCAAACCAGTTGTCACGCAAGTTACACGCTTGCTTCGTGCACCCGGGAGTATCATCCTTCGGATAAAAATAGAGCGCGACCTTGCGCCCTTTGAAGTCTGACAATTTCACTTTCTTTCCATTCTGGTCAACACCGTTAAATGCGGGTGCTTTTTCTCCTACTTCAATCATGCTCAGTGATGGTGGTTTAGTATTGACGTTGTATCAGTAAGACGTAACTTTTTCGATGGCAGCTTGCAATGATGCGTTCGCTGAAAACAATTCCTGTTCGAGGTTAAGTGAAAACGGTACCGGCATATCCTGTGACCCAACTCGAACGGGTGGTGCATCAAGATAATCGAAAGCGTGCTCGATTACGCGTGAAGTAATTTCCCCTGCAAAACCTCCAGTCAACGTTGCTTCATGGAGAACAACGAGTCGACCCGTCTTCTTGACAGATTGAATAATTGTCTCGATGTCGAGCGGAACAAGTGTCCGCAGGTCAATCACTTCGATCTTGCGCCCCTTATTGATTTCGGAATCTGCAGCGTCAGTCGCCCACTTTACACCGAGGCCATACGTGACGATTGTCAGATCTTCTCCACTCCTCACGATGTTTGCTTCGCCCAGAGGAGTCTCGTAGTATCCCTCGGGAACAGGTCCTTTCAGGGCACGGTAAAGATATTTGTGTTCGAAGAAAAGAACCGGATTGGGATCGCGTATGGCAGCACAAAGCAATCCCTTGGCATCAGCAGGGCTACCGGGCACAACGACTTTTAGTCCGGGGACATGACAGAACCATGCCTCGACAGACTGCGAGTGAAACGGGCCAGCACCGAGGTTTCCCCCAAAAGGTGCCCTGATGGTTACGTTTATCGATGAGCCCCAGCGGTATCGAGTCGTCGCAAGGTTGTTGACAATCTGGTTGAAGGCACACGTAATGAAGTCAGCATACTGCATTTCGATTACGGGTACGAGTCCTTCCAGCGCGAGCCCCAGCCCCGCGCCAACAATTCCACTTTCGATTATAGGCGTATTCCTCACGCGCGCAGGTCCGAATTCTTCGACAAAACCCTGCGTGACCTTGAACACGCCACCGTATCCTGCTATATCCTGCCCCATCGTGACAATGCGGTCGTCGCGACGCATCGATAATTTTAGCCCATCCGTAATCGCATCGATGAACCGCATCTCCTTTTGACTGCCGTTGGACTCGTCTACCGTGTCCACTCCCGGCGCAAAAACATCTGCCAACTCAGCTTCAATGTTGCTCACAACGCCCGGCTGAGCAAGCGCATACTCAGCCGCCTCTTCAACCTCCGCATCGACCTCCTTCCGAATGAGCTCCAGCTCGTCCGCAGTGACGGCTCCGCTGGCTATCAGCTTGTCCGAATACCGCTTGACCGGATCTTTTTCGTTCCATTCGTCGATGATATCTTGGGGAACGTATTTCGTACCCGACGCTTCTTCGTGTCCTCGAACACGAAACGTCTTCATCTCAAGAAGTGTAGGCCCTTTGCCCGACCGGGCACGGTCCGCAGCCAGCCCAACGGCTTCCATAACTTCGTCAATGTCGTTACCGTCGACAGTCAATCCTGGAAATCCATAGCCCGCCGCGGCGTCGGCAATATCCTTAACTGCCATGGCGTCCATCGTAGGAGTCGACAATCCGTATCCGTTGTTTTCGACAACAAAGATCACCGGCAGATTCCACGCGGCAGCCAGGTTCAGAGCCTCGTGAAAATCACCTTCGCGCGACGCCCCATCTCCACAAAAAGCAAGGGCGAGAAATTCTTCTCCTTTCAGCTGGGCCGCCTGACCCAGGCCACAGGCAACCGGCAACATGGCAGCCATATGTGAGATCATCCCAATGATCCGTTTTTCCGGAAGACCAAAATGAAACGTGCGGTCGCGTCCCTTTGTGTAGCCGCCATCTTTACCCATCAACTGGCAAAAGAGTGGCTTCAAGGGTACACCCCGCGTGGTCCACACACCGAGATTCCTGTGCGTGGGAAGAATGTAATCCGCGTCATCCAGTGTTAATGTGCATCCGACGGCTATCGCTTCCTGGCCGTACCCACTGAACCATTTCGAAAGCCGATTCTGACGAATCAGCCGCAGCATCTTGTCCTCAATCGCACGGGGCAGGATGAGTGACCTGTATATTGCGGTAACGTCGCGCTCTTCTGTAATCACGAGAAAAAAGATTTGGGAAGGGGTTTCGGACGTTATCGGCCGGTGCCCATGAAAGATGTCTTAATTGTTCTGAAAATGATCTTGAAGTCCATCCGAAGGCTCATGTTCTCTATATAAAATAGATCATATTTGACCTTCTGCCTAACATCGGCAACACTTGCATCATATTTCCATTTTACCTGCGCCCAGCCAGTAATACCTGGTTTCACACGATGGCGTCGGCTGTATAATGGAATCTCGTCGGAGAGCTCCTCGACAAAGAACGGACGCTCAGGACGGGGACCCACCAGGCTCATCTGCCCTTTCAACACGTTCCAGAATTGCGGAATCTCGTCGAGTCGTGTCGAGCGTAGCCACCGCCCGACAGAAGTATACCGGGGGTCATTTTCTACGGCCCACACGGGACCAGTGTCGGCCTCTGCGTTCTGCTTCATCGTTCTGAACTTAAGCATGGTGAAATTCCGGCCATGCTGACCGACACGCGTCTGCCTGTAGATGACGGGTCCGGACGAGGTCAACTTTATGATGACGGCAATGAGAATCCACCAGGGTAGTCCAAGGATCAGCACGATAAGGGATGCCGCAATGTCCAGACCTCGTTTTGTCGTTTCCTCCCAGGCAGGCATCGGGATCGGAAGAACTTCAATGAGAGGGATTCCATACATATGCTCGGTCCGCGACATCCCGCCGATGACATCGTAGAAGTCCGGTACAAGCTTCAGCTTCACCGACTTCCCGTCGCAGAGCCGGAGAACCTCCATCAATCGTTCATAGTCATCTGGTCCCATTGCGATGAGCACATCCTGAACGGAAAGCTCATCGATTACGGTAGGCAGCGTCGCGATCGAGTCGAGCGTTACCATGGGAGGAGCGGGCGCGACCGCTACCGCGGTAGATCCATTTCCGTAGTCTGGCAGCATACCTTCATCTCGATTGGGCCGTTCGAGACGAATGACGCCAACGATGTCAAATCCCGCTTCAGGATAAGAGCCAACTTCCTCATATATATCTTCGACACGGTCGCTCCAACCGATTATGAGCGTCTTGTGAGTGCCATAGCCACGAAGGATCAGAGCTTTCTGAACGGATCTGACCAGGATACGCGCCGTGGAGACGCAGACATACACCGACAACCAATAGAAGACAATTGCGAGTCTCGTGCTGCCGGGACTGAGGGCATCGAGATATTTCGCGAACACCAGTACCAGAATGCCAATAGTGACAACTTTTAGAAGGGATACCAGTTCGTCAAAACGGCTGTCCGCGTACCGCTCCCTGTACAAACCGAAAAAGAAGAACAGCAGCAACCAGAAGCCCGCCATGATAATCGCCGCCGCCCACACGACTGCCGGGTATGCTTCAGGGCTTCCAAACCACTGCCACTGAAACTTGGCCTTGAACTGCAAGAAGTAGGCAACTATCAGCGCCAGGGCATCTGCCAGCAGAAGAAATATTAGCTCGTTACGACGGGACAATGGATCAGATAATAATGGCTTTGTTCGAAACCGCCGTTAAACTGTGCAAAAAAGTAAACGATTTCACTCTGCTAAACCTATCTTTTGACATTATTGACTCCAAAAAAACGTTTTCTCTCTTGCCACATCGGTTGAAACACATCACGGGACGCTTGTTTCACGCCTTTCTACTGTTCACCCTGGTGGCCGTTTCACAAATTGGCCAGGCACAGGACAACCGCCTGCTTACGGTGGACGATCTGAGATACCGCCACATTGTGAGACTGCAGCAACATGGCTACTTACTGGAGTTGCACCCGACTGCCCTCCCCTATACATACTCCGAGGTCAGCAATGCGCTCGCTCGCGCCGACACATCGTCGATGAATGATCGTGAACGGAGATGGATGTCACTTATCAGCGATAAGAATCCTATCGGCGATACTGATGCCAACATTGGACTCCATGGAGAGGTAGGTGCATCAGCAATCGCCATCAATAGTGATAGAATAGATGTCGTTCGAACTATCGACAATTCGATTGTACCGTATCAAAGAGTCTATCTGAAAGGCGCGGCGACGCGTGGTCATTGGGTCGGTCAGGTTGGAATGACGCATTCGCGATATTATGATCAGGATCCGGATGGTATCGACACTGCTCTTCGTGTTCAGGCCCGTGCCGAGAATGGATATGTTGGGTTCGCGACTCAACCAGTTGGTATCTATCTGGGTCGCTTTTCAAACCAGTGGGGCTCGTACGGCGATACAGGCCTACTGGTCAGTGACAACCCCCGTGCTTACGACCAGATCAACTTGCGCTTCGGGGGACAGAAGTATTCGTTCCGATCTTTCTTTGCGGAGCTTGATGCGATCACGGGCGATGGTCGCTTTACTGGAACGGCCGGAGCTGATTCGGTGAGGTCCGGACTTGAACGGAGATTTCTTTTTGCTCACCGCTTTGATTTCCGGCCGACGAAAAATCTTGCTCTCACGGTAATGGAGTCAATTCTTATCTCGGGACCGGGAACTGGTTTTTCGTTGCGCTTTCTGAATCCGTTTACAGCGATCGGTCTGGAGAATGACAACGTACCCAAGAACGACGAGAACAATGCGCTTCTCGGGTTGATGTTGTGGTGGCAATTAGGCCGAACTACCATCCACTCACAGGTGATCATGGATGATTTGGATGTAATCCACCTTGGGTCTGAACGAACCTCCGTTGCAGCCACCGCAAATTTAAAACATACGTTCCCTGAAAAACCTCTTGCCGTCGGACTTTCAGCAGATATCGTCGCGTCGAGGACATATAACACCCATCAGAAAGAGGGTCAATATGTCTATTTACTCCGGGGACTTGGTACCCAATTCAATGACTTTGCACACGTATCTGCAAACGTCGATTGGTTTGCTGACATTATCGTGGAGGGACTCATTCTTGGATCATCCGTCCACTACCTCGCGCAAGGCGAGCAACGAATTACAAACCCTTTTCCGAACAGCGGCGACGACGTTCCAACATTCCTTTCAGGGATAGTCGAGAACACGCTGCGCGTCGGACTCATCCTCGAATACCAGCCCACACGCTTTTGGTGGATTCAGATCGATGCAGGTGTTAACAACGTCAGTAACCAAGGGCACTTTGAAGGAAGAACGAAAACGCGCTTCTCCGGTCTGGCCAACTTTGGCCTTAGACTGCCAATCAATTGGAGCGACAAAGCTGACTTTTGAGCTGACTAGCGGCGCTTCTGATTCCTTCTATTCTCTTTCTTGCCCTGATCGCGATTATATTTGTCATCGTCATCAGACGAATCCCCGTTATCCTGAGCATTTTCCGGGCGACCATGCATGCTATCGTGGTAGAATTTGTCCACGAGCATGGCAAGAATCTCCGGCTCTTCGCGTGAGAGTTCATCCGTGAGGTTCATGAACCGCTGCAAACGTTCTCGCTGAACACCCGTTTTTTTCCTGTACGCTTCTTCGAGAAGCACGGTAATCCGTTCGGAGACTTTTTCTTCTATCATTTCTTTTGTTGGCAGTTCTTTGTTCAGGAGAGTGACGCCGTAGCGACTTGCGATTGATTTCAGCGCGCCATGTTCGAGTTGGGTAGCAATGACGATAACGGTACCAGATCTACCCGCCCTCGCAGTACGTCCTGAACGATGAATGTAGTACTCCGGGTTTTGAGGGACATCGTACATGAACACATAATCGAGTTCAGAGATGTCAATGCCGCGCGCCGCGACATCGGTCGCGACCAGAAACCGTAGCGCGCCAGCTTTGAGTTTGCCGAGCACTGCATCACGATCTCGCTGGGAGAGATCACCGGAGATAGCCTCACAATCGTGGCCATAGTTCTTCATGAACGCCGTCAGGTACTCAACATCCTTCTTGGTATTGGCGAAGATGATCGCAGAGTCGGGATTCTCCATCTCCATCAATGCCACGAGGGCCCGGTCACGCTGCATGGGAGGAACCAGGTAGTAGCGATGTTCGCTCGTGTCTACCGACTCGTTGCCACTACTTATTCCGAGGAAGTCGGGTTCGCTCAGGAACAGCCGCGAAAGGTTTTGAACCTTGACAGGCATTGTTGCCGAAAACATTACCGACTGCCGATCATCCGGGAGGTAGCGTTTAATTTCTTTCATCGCCGGATAAAATCCCATCGAAAGCATTTCATCTGCCTCGTCGAGAACCAGAACTTTCAAAACCGACAGATCGATTTTTCGTTGCTCGAGTAAGTCGATGATACGACCGGGAGTGCCAACAATAACCTGGGCACCGTCTTGAATGGCTTTCACCTGCGGGCCGTATTTGACACCACCGTGAACGAGAGCGGTCTTGTAGGCATTTTCTTCGGAACCAGCCATGCGGGCGAATTCCTGATTGACCTGCCCTGCCAATTCTCGCGTCGGCGTAAGTACGAGTGCCTGTACTGATTTGCGTTCTCGATCGAGCAAATGAAAAAGCGGCAGCAAGAAAGCGCCGGTTTTCCCCGATCCGGTCCGCGACTGAACCATGATATCTCGATTATCGAGCATATAGGGCATCGCCATTTCCTGCACGGGAGTCAGGGAAGACCATCCGGCCGCCTTCACGGCTCGCTGGATTTCTTGCGGCAACTCATCCATCGGGATGGCCGGAAGTTGATCTCCAGAGCTTTCAAGGGCCTCACGTGCTGTACGCGCTCGCTCAACAGCAATCGCACGAGTCGAGAGCTCGACTGTCTGAATGTATTTGGAAGACTTGCTCGTTTCTTTCTCCATCACGTTGTTAAATGTATCGGTATCCGAGTCCAATGAACTCCTTATCACGAGAAATTGGTCCTTATCGGATGCATCGTTGATGGAAAGATACCCTTTATCACAGGACACGGCCCGAATATCTTCATCTTCGTGCCCAAACGGCCAGTCTGGTTCACCGGGAACGCCACTTCCCTATTAGGAAATTCACAGAAAGAGATTACTTTGCGGGCCAACAATTACGCTCATCTGTAGCGAGTGGCACACTTGTCGCCGTTTGCTGCCATACTCGAACCGAGAATCAAGCCATGCACACCCTTCTTTGGATCGCCCAGGGCCTGCTTTCAGTAGTCTTCATGATGGCCGGGATGATGAAGCTGCTTCAATCGAAAGAACAAGTGGCTGAAAAAATGAATTTTGCTAACTTTACGTCGCAGAGTACACTGCGATTGATTGGAGGGCTCGAAGTGATGGCCGCGATTGGACTCACCTTGCCGATGCTGACGAATACAATTCCCGGTCTTACCGTGTGGGCTGCTGTCGGCCTGATGCTCCTGATGGTCGGGGCCGTGATTGCACACTTTAATCTGAAAGAGTACCCGTTGATCGGGATGAATGCAGTGCTTTAATCGCAATGGCAGCATTCGTAGCATACGGTCGGTGCGTTAACTTTTATTAGAAATTGAACTACCCTGGTCGCAGCTGGCACATTTGAAACGTTATGTGGTAATATCTTCTGACGTGGCGGATGTCGCTGAATTATCTCGGTCGGTCGGCATCAAAAGAACAACCCGGTCTGACGATTGAAACGACAAAGTCTGTATCACGACGAAACCTACGATTCGATTCTGGCTCGAATTGATAAACTGTCTCCCGATACACCTCGGCAATGGGGAACGATGACCTGCTCTCAGATGCTGGCACACTGTGCGGAAGTTCAGGAAGTGTGCAATGGAAGCAGATCTCTTGACAGGACCCCGGCGCTCTTCAAACTCCTGGGGCCCGTGGTAAAAAAGGTCGTGTTGCTTAACAGGCCGTTTCCGAGAAACTCGAAAACACATCCACAATATATCATCACGGATTCCACGGATTTTGAGATTGAAAAAAGGAGACTGTTGGCGAGCCTCCATCATTTTGATTCAATGACAGATGACGAGCACGCCAGCGTTGTTCACCCCGTGTTTGGAAAAATGACACGCGACGAAAAAGGGTGGTTATTCTATAAACACCTGGACCACCATCTGACACAGTTTGGTGTATAGGAACGATGGCGGTTCGTGACATTCTACACCTCGGTAATCCTGCATTGTTGGAAGTCTGTTCCGAAGTCCGACCTGACGAAATTTCTGATGTCAGGAAAACGGTGGTAGATTTACATGACACGATGATGGACTTTCGACGCCGGTACGGTGTCGGTAGAGCGATCGCAGCACCGCAGATAGGTGTGATGCAAAGGATAGTCTACATGTGCATCGACGCGCCTGTTGTGTTCATCAATCCCGTCCTCGACCGACTAAGTCCTGAAATGATGGAGTTATGGGATGACTGTATGTCTTTCCCGGATATTCTTGTTCGAGTTCGCCGACACAAATCGTGTCGCATTACTTTTCGAGACATGGAATGGCAGGAGAAGCAGATGAATCTCAGTGACGATCTCTCGGAGTTATTGCAACATGAATGTGATCATCTGGACGGGATACTGGCGGTCAGCCGAGCCATAGATGGAAAATCCTTCACGTATCGTAGTGAATTGACTACGGCATAAGATTCCATCGACGAATGACCGTATGATAGCTTGGCATTTTAAATGCTCGTTATAACGCCTTCCTTTTATAGTGTCGTCGCATTACATTATTTGATCCTTTAAGAAATTTATTTATACCAAACCATGCGTTCATTCTTTCTAATAGCCGCTCTCGCCGTGACGCTGAATCTCCCGACGTTCGCGCAACAATCTCCATTGGAACGTGGAACGGACAATATTAAAGTCGAAGGTCATATTCCCCTCGGTGCACGAATGACTGTCACCGACCTTGAGCTGGAGCAAGAGATGAGTAGGCCATATGCGTACGTTAGTCGCGCATCGATTCTTGAATCGGGTCCCAAGGGTATGGACATCATTGATATCAGCGATCCGGCACGCCCGAAAGTGCTTCTCCGTTGGCGACTCGAGGACCAGGACCTGCACATGAATCGCGGTGGAATGGATGTAAAATATTATAAATGGAAGGACCGATACTATGTCGTACAGTCTTTCGAATTTCCACAAGGTCCTGATGATGACCTGGGTGCTATCGTCTTTGATGTAACCGGACTGCCCGACCCCAACTCAGTTGAAGAAGTCACACGCATTCGAATACCGGAACATAAAGGCGGCTTCCACAACATCTTTATCTACAAACATTCCAATGGCCGGCCTCTACTCCTCACGACGGTCAGGACTGGTAAAGCGCATGTATACGATCTCGGAATGATTGCCGACGGCGATGCCGCCAACGCACTTGTTGCAGAGATCCCGCTACCTGAAGTTCCGGGCCGGAGCAGCCGCCAGACTTCATACCATGACCTGTATGCAGCATTCCATCCCGACACGGGTGAAGACAGATTTTATGGCGGTGGCACGGGAGGCTACTACATTTACGACATCTCCGATCTTCAGAATCCAGAGCTAAAAATCTCGCTGACGAATATCGCAGGTGTCGATTGGGGGCATACGTTTACTCCAAGTCCCGACGGTCGTTACGCAGTTGCGGAAGTAGAATATCAATATGCCCCGCTCCGTATTTTTGATCTAAAGCCAGCCCTTGACGGCGAAACCACTACGATTAGAAATCCAATTTCTGCATGGACGGCAAACTGGAAGAACCTCGTACATAATCACGAAGTCCGCTGGCCGTATGTTTTCGTCTCTGGCTACCTGGATGGGCTGCAGGTATTTAGCCTGATGGATCCGTTAAACCCGGTAACAGTCGGCTACTACGACACTTACATTGGGCCACCCACCTATGAATGGATTGCAGCGATTAATGGTGCATTCGGAGTGGACGTTCGCAATGAGGACGGACTCATTGTTGTGTCAGATATGACGACTGGCTTCTGGACATTCAGAATGGACGGATTCAGCGGCTGGAACGGCGAAGACTGGGGTATGCCCGACATTTCGAGCGTTCAGAAATGGGATAAGGAGCAGGTCGGCTCGCATTAGTCCGAATCGTTGTCCACTTCGGTCGAACACAGCGACAGGCGGTTTAGGAAGTCAACAACTTTGGCTTCCGGCATCTCACACGGCTTGAGGTAGTCGGAATAGTCTGTTGTGTAGTAGTTAAAGCTGATGTAATCCGTCCCACCGAGTTGCCGGGCATAGACTTTCACGCTTTTGCCACTGGCATATGCTGACTTTGTCATGCCGTAGCGTGACCCGTCGAAGTATACTTCCGAATACCCTGATGGCAACTGCTCAACGAGTGCTTTGATACTGGTCACTGCCGTGTTTCGGTTCGGTGGTTCAGATGGATACACAAATCAAAATCCAGGCGAGATTTCACCCTAACCGCTCGCGCTTGCGTTGAGTTGAATCGATTCCGAGTTGATACAAAATCGAAGTCCAGTTGGCGGTGGCCCATCGGGAAAAACATGACCGAGGTGTGCATCGCACACATTGCATAATACCTCTATCCTGTTCATCCCAAACAGGCCATCTTTCTTGTACTTGACCACGTTGTCACGAAGTGGTTCCGTAAAACTGGGCCATCCGGATCGTGAATCGAATTTGATTGAGGAATCGAAAAGCTCAGTTGCGCAACATATACAAGAATAAATTCCCTCCGCATAAATTCCGCAAAGTTCGCCTGAGAATGGTGCTTCAGTTCCTTTCTTCCTCGTAATCCGGTATTGCTCGGGTGTCAAAACGGATTTCCATTCTTCGTCCGGCTTTTCTACTCTTCGGTCCGGCTCCGGGCTGCCATTCTTGGCGAGATAGAGTACGTCTTTCCAATTCATGATTTCCTGAACCAGTTTTGATCGATACCGTCTCGATTCGGGCGGCAATTAGCTCAATCGAAGTGGATTCGGCTTAGCCGTCGAACGGCTACCACCCGCGGTGGCTATGCAGATCGTCCACGCTTCGCTCAATTGACGAGAAATAGGTACTTCAGGATCCATGGATATCAATTCCATGACCCACCGTTTTTTTTAAGATATTATATGCGCCCGACTGTTCAATCTGACTAAACGTGACCATGCGAATAGAATCCAACAGCGTAGAGGAATACATAGAAGGAGCACAAGAAGACCGAAAGGATGCCTTGCTCAAATTAAGAAGTGTAATTGTCGATAATTTGCCCGACGGGTTTGAAGAGACCATGCAGTATTCCATGCCTGCCTATGTCGTTCCTCTCTCAAAATATCCTTCAGGCTATCACGTCGCGCCCGATACACCTCTGCCCTTTATCAGTTTTGCGTCTCAGAAAAACTTCGTAGCGCTTTACCATATGGGTATCTATTCAGATGACAGGTTGTTGGCCTGGTTTAAATCTGAATACCCGAAGCATAGCAAGCGAAAACTTGACATGGGCAAAAGCTGCATTCGGTTCAAGTCGATAAGCGAAATCCCCTACGACCTGATCGGAGAGCTTATATCGAAGGTGACGGTTGATGATTGGATTGCCACGTACGAGAAGAATGTAAAGCGATAGTGTGGAACCGTTCATGTGAATCTTCGACCTGGTACAACGCCCGGGATTTCGCTTGGCATTCCCCTCGGAGGAAGAACGAGGACAAAGCATATTCGAGGCAATCGACGACTACTGATCCCAGTCTGCTGACTAATTAAGTTGCTTAAGATCGGCGACCGGCGTCGTACTAGTGCCGCCCGCAACTACACGTCGGTCCTGAAAATCCGAGCTCAGAGCCGTGCCAGATGAATGCCTCACTGACATCTTCTTTCTCCCAGTAGAACGGCTTTCTTTCCTTCGGATGATTGCCTGTTTCGTTCATGGTGGCTGCGTCAAAGAGCCTGCCATTAATCATGACCCATTCAATACTGGTAGAGTGTTGAATATCATCAAGGGGATTGTTATTCAGGACGACGAGGTCGGCAAGTTTTCCTTCCGAAAGTGACCCGATATGTCCGTCGAGACCCAGGTATTGTGCACCATGAAGCGTGGCCGATCGGAGGGCTTCGTGCGGAGTCATTCCACCCTGAACGAACATCCACAATTCCCAATGTGCAGCAAGCCCCTGCATCTGTCCGTGGGCTCCAAGCTGAACAATATTGCCCTGGTCAATCAGACTCTTCGTCTGTTTCGCAACTTCGACATGGAAGTACTCGTCCTCAGGCGTCATCTGCCTTCGTCGGGAGCGACTGTCAACAACCGACCGCGGTGTAAAGTTGAGGAGTCGTTCATTCTCCCAGACGTTACTGTGTTCATACCAATAGTACTCTCCTGTTAAACCGCCATAACTGACGACCAGTGTGGGAGTGTATCCGACATCCGTTGCCTTCCACAATTCAAGCACATCTTTGTAGAGTGGAGCAACCGGGATGTTGTGTTCTATGCCAGTGTGGCCATCGATGACCATGGTAAGGTTATGAAAGAATGTAGACCCACCTTCCGGCACGACCAGCATTTCCAGTTCTCTTGCAGCCTGTAAAACTTGTTGCCGCTGATCACGGCGAGGCTGATTGTAGCTCTTGACGGAGAACGCGCCGACTGCCTTCATTCGCCTCAGGTGAGATCTCGCATCTCCAAGACTGTCGACTGTCGCCTTGATAGTTCCATCAGCACCATAGAGAATCGTTCCGGTCGAGAAAATGCGAGGACCAACCATAGCACCTGCCTTAACCAGTTCCGATTGACTGAAGACAGTTTCCGTCGTGGCGGATGGATCGTGAGCAGTTGTCACGCCGAACGCAAGGTTCGCAAAATATGGCCAGTTCTGCTGCGGTGACGGCCCGGTCCCAAAATGACTAACGTGGGCGTGTGCATCAACAATACCCGGCATTATTGTCTTGCCGGTCGCATCGATCACGGTTGCATCCGAAGGTATCGTTGTTTGGTCCGCCGGGCCGATTGCTACAATCCGATTCTGTTCAATAATGATGTTGCCATTCTCAACGACCTCCAGGCCATTCATGGTAATGAGACGGGCACCCGTGAATGCTATCTTGCCCGACGGAATATCGGCAGGCAATGTCAAACCGATATTGACGCCGGATGTATCCGGTGGCGGGACTTTTTCCACACCGCCGGTTACGAAGGAGAAGGTGTTAGTCAAGTCGCGCGAGAAATATTCCGGGCCGATGAGCCAATGCAACCGACGACTATCCGGAGACCAGTGAAGGTCGGTTCCTGCATCCCGCGTGACCTGCTGAACGGGTATAGCTTTTGTATTCTTATTGAGATCAATCGATCCTCCCGTCTTCGGGAATGGAGCGATGTAGGCATTGTATAGTTCTGTAAACGCAACCCACTCGCCGTCCGGACTGGGAACGACATCTGTGACGTACTTCAAATCAAAATGGGTACGCTCGTCTCCGCCATCCAGCCGGACACTTTTGTATTTCTTATCGAGCCCCCCTCCCGTCTCGAAATAGATTCGTTCTCCGGTATTGTCGAAGCGAGCGTCGTCGCCTGACTTTGTAATAAGGTGCGTCTCTCCTCCCGACGACGGCATCCAGTACAGACCCGTATCGACACCGTGAACATAGCCAAGCCTGGAATTACCGGATCCTCTGCGAAAGACAATCTTTTGTCCGTCAGGAGAGTATCGAGGATCGAAATAGTAACCTTTGCGGGTCGTGAGCGTCCGGCCATCTGAGCCGTCCAGTCCCACCGTCCGGATTGTTGCAAGCTCATCATCACTCCAAGTCGTATAAACGATCGTACGACCGTCGGGACTGAATGACGGTTCATACTCAAAGAGACCAGCATTTGACGTAAGTCGCTGCGGTCTTCCGTTCGGGAGTCGTTTTTTCCAGAGATTGCCGACAGCATGAAACACGAGCGTCTTTCCATCGGGTGACGTTACCGCCTGTCGAATTAATTTGGCGTCGAAAGAATTGCCACCGATGTCATACTTAAATCGCGCGGCCTGAGTGATCGTCTGATTGACATCGACGGTAAACGGGATTTCCGAGACTTGTTTTGTGTCTACCTCCAGCTTCCAGATTTTTCCTTTCGCCCAAAAAATCAGGTGTCTGGCATCAGGCGTCCACGCAAATGAAGGGTACACACCAAAGATTGCCCAGGCCTCCTGCTGGTCGTGGCTCAAGCCATCGAACAACGGTTTCTGTGCGCCCGAATCGATGTCATACAGATACAATACAGATTCAGATCGAACTCGTCTAACGAAGGCAATACTCTTGCCATCGGGAGATGGTTGAGGCCTGGCAGAGCCGCCGGCACCCGTGATGAGGTTATCTATTTCGCCGGTTTCACGATCCAGTCGCCTGATTGCATAGATCTGTCCATTAGGATCTTTGTTGTATTGAAACGTGCTGCCACCCGACATGTCCTCGCTGAAATAAACATACCGACCGTCGGGACTAACACTGATTTCGTTTCCCTGGTCTTGCTGATCGTTTTTCTTCTCCGTCAACTGGATACCACCGGAAGCAGCGCCGCTCGAATGATACATCCAGACTTCCCCTGCTCCGAGTGATCGCGTGCTTGTGAAATGTTTGCGACCAAGAATGTACTGCCCATCTGGAGTCCACGCAGGACCGTTGAGAAGGCGAAAGCTTTCCTTGCTGATTTGCTGCATGTCTGACCCATCCATCTTCATGGTCCACAAATTGTCTCCTCCTGCGCGGTCGCTAGTGAATGCAATTCTTGAACCATCGGGACTAAACCTTGGCTGTACTTCAAAAGCCAGACCGCCGGCAACCAGTGACGCCTGTCCACCGTCAATCGGCATCGTATAAATGTCGCCTAGTAAATCGAAGACGATCGTCTCTCCGTTGGGACTGACGTCCAGGTTGATCCAGGTACCTTCATCAGTCGTGAATTCCACAACATCGCCGCTTCCATGTTGGGCAGTGACATCCCATTTCTTGCTATCATCCTGAGCTAGCGCGTTGATGGTTAACAATAGAAGTGGAATCGTGATTGTCAGGCGAGAGAGCATGAACGTTCCGGGTTGAGGTGAAGCTTATCGAGGCAGAACAGAATACTTGATTTACCAGTTCTTGACAAGAGACGCCAGTACATCTCCTGTTTTTGGCGAACCGGAGCCGGAAAACAGGCAGTCAGGGCCGTAGTCAAGTTTCCCAACATAACTATAAATCATAGCCATGTTACGTTCGAGTTCATATCCTGTCAGTAATCGTTACAGCTTTGTTTTCCACTTTACTCTAAAGAATAATGCACTGCTCACCACATTATCCCGCTTTTTTGACAAGTCTGCTGTTTGTTATTCTACTGACTTCGAGCGGCTGCGAGCTCCAACCTGTACCCGACGAACTACGAGTGCTATTGAACCAGGTAGACGCGTATAATCTTGCCGACGTTGACCGACTCGTTGATAATGTAACGGAGGACTTTCAATGGTACTCACTGACGTCGGACTCACTTTTGCAGGAGGTCTCGGGAAAAGCGGCGTTCCGTGAAAGCATGATCAACTATTTCGACGGACGAGATCCTGTAAGTTCGAAGATATCCGACTACGTCATCGACGGAGGACGAATTAGTTTTCGCGAAGTGGTGAGTCACAACAACACAGACGGAGAAATTGTCTCGTTTTCGGCATTAGGGATTTATGAGATTACCGATGACAAAATATCGCGCGCCTGGTACTTCATTGACTAGAGTATCTCATGCCAGTAAGTCTGAGATTGCGAGAGTGTCCTCGTCTGACAGTTCTGGACTAAAGAATTTAATCCGGTCGAGTATGTCAGTCGTCTCAAAATATTCTGTCGAACATGAGGGTTGCAGATATCCGCTTGGGTTGAACCGACCGTCCTCAAAGTAGACTAGTTTGATTCGCCACTCATCTTTGGCTATCGTTTCGCGACATTGTCGGCAGGATGCCCGACCTGAGGATGCTCTTTCCGCTCCGGTTATTCTCGGAACTCGCTTGTGCTGTGCCCCGAATTCAGCGATCGTTCTTAATCGAGCCAGTTCGGAGATTTCGCCGTCATAGAGCTCGATGGCTTCCATGAAGGTTTCCGGCCTTTTATAGGCAGCACATTCGGGGTGGAACCAGAGTGTGAGGGGCGTAGCGTCTGAAAATGGATTCGGAAGCCGTTCTCCAAGGCGCAATGATCCTTTTTCAATGACGTTGCCGCAACCGCGACACTTGGATCGGTTACTGACGGCGGTCTCTATTGTGTGCTCCATAAGTCCTGTGTATATCAATACGCAAATCGTTAATCAAAGGTATAGTTGGTGGTTGACTATCGAAAATGAATAACGGATCCTTCTATCGGTTGTTGTCTGTAAGCAATGGCAACTTCCATCCTTTTGCTCGGTCCAATCTTCAAAGAGTCCACTTCGGAACGCATGCGCCACAGTTTTTCATCTTACTTATTAGTTTTTCTCGGCCTGATTGTTCTCCAGTCTGCATGCCGTAGTACCAATATCGCGGAAGTGCGACAGGTGGCCGGAGACTGTTTAGTAACCGGTCAGGGGAATATATTTTCAGATACTCTTTTTGTCGCTGATGATGCACCTCCCTATACGTTAGAATATTTTCAGACGCCGTCTCTCGCTCGCGTGCTTGCTGTCCAGGAGCAGCAACTTCGGCTTTACCGGATCGATTGCACAGGGAACCATATTCCGGAATTGGCGAAGACCTGGAAGTACGACAACGATATCTGGACGTTTACTATCGATGATAGCGTTGCAATTGCCACTGGAACTGGCTGGGATGATGCGATCGAACAGTGGAATCGGGCTAACCTGACGGATGCTTTTGATACGATTCGCGTAGGAGCAACTGGAGAGTTGGAGGTCGCAACGAGTCAAGAGAGCGAAAATCCCCCATGGCAATTTGCCACGGAAAGGTACGCTGTGCATCACGGAGTTTCTGCCGGGAATACATCGCAATTACACGAGGAGGCTTCCGGACATTCAGGTATACGGCATATCCGGGTTCGCAATGTGATCGGCAAAGATGCTCGTAGCCTTTTGGGAGATTCAATCCATGTAATGTTTACCACTCGGATGCAGATTGCAGACTATGCGATACGTCGGCAGGGATGGTCCGCACTACCGTTGCCATATAACAGGGCTTACGTATTTATCTCCACCACCAGAGCCGCGTCCACTTTTGTTAGCGCGGAGTTGGTCGAAGTCGGGACTGCCCGGTTCAATGATGCGGTAACGACAGATGCCTCGTCAGATTTTGGCGAACGTCTCTGGACGACGATGCACTGCACATCTGATGATTCTTCTGCGATATCTCCCGCACCGGAATTGGCTAACCAGATTCTTTTCGACAGTAATGATCCCGTGGCGCGACAACTGGCCGAGCGAATCGTAGCACTCCCGAATCTTCAATGGGCCGACAGTTCTGACGCCGGAATTTTCGTCAACGCTATTCCTGGATTGCAAAACCACTCGGGAGTCTTGCGCCCTGTCGGCGTGTCCTCTGAGGAATTCCAGAAGGAATACCGTGCCGGGAGTTCGTTCGGATATATCCTCGCGTTACCTTTGCAGGTGCCCGATCCTTGCGATGCTATCAACAGTCTGATCGCCCAGGCGAACTGGCTCAGCCATCACAATATCCGACGAGCATTCGTGCCCCTCGTGAAATCTCGTCCATTCTTGCTGGCGGGTCATATTCGTCCCACTATTGGTCTGGATTACTTTGGCCAACCTTTCCTGGTTGACAAAAATCAGGTCGTGGAATGAGCTTTCGAACTAGACTGGTTATTGCTTTCCTGTTTGCGACGCTCGTTCCGCTAGCAGTCCTTGCCGTGATTGTACGACAGGAAACACGTGATATTATCACTGGTGAATACGAGCTTCGCGTTAATGATGTTCTTGATATTATTCGCGAAGACCTGGATTCAAGGCGTGCGAATATCCAGACAGCGCTCAGCGACATTGCGAAATCGATTGCCGACGACAACGACTTCCGACTTGCTCTGGCATCACGTAACACAACATCACGTCGTTACATCCTCGACTATGCAAAAACAGCGATTGACCTGACAGGTTTGTCGACATTGTATGTATTAGATAGCCGCGGTGTTGTCATCAGCTCAGGACATTTTCGCAACGAATACGATCGTGTTGAAAGGGATCTGGTGGAAACCCTGTCCAATGTTGATTCGCAGTTTGCGTTGATAGAGGTACGCACTCCGGATTCTGTCGTGGTATCACTTAGCACGCTCGTCAACGTCAACCTCGGCGGTAATAAAGTATCTCTCGTAGGAGGACATGTCGTCGGGTCAGACTTTGTAGAAAGCTTGACGCGTTCAGGTAGTGTAACGGTGAGGTTTCTAACGCCGGACAGCACGAACACGAAACCTGGTGATCCGGTATTGACTGAGACGGTCCGGCAAGTAATGCTTCCTTACGTCCCCCTGAACCGTTCTGAAGTAGAAAGTGCCACCATAGAAGTTGCGTACATTCTCACTGGACTAGAGAAGCTGATAACGAGCCTCGACGCGTGGTTTATACTTGCGGGTATCGCGGCCGTCCTCTTTTCCTTCGTACTTGCGTGGCTTCTCGCAACCCGTATTAGCCGGCCGGTTCGGGACCTGTCGTACAAAATGCGAAAGGTTGATTTGGACCATTTGAACATAAACTTTCACTCGTCGCGGTCCGATGAAATTGGTGATTTGTCTCGTACGATGGGTGCCATGGTTTCTCGATTGCGAAAGAGTCGACAGGAGACAGTCGAGTCGGAACGCCGGGCTGCGATAGGCGACATGGCGCGTCAAGTTAATCATGACATCAAGAATGGCCTGACCCCTATCCGCAATATCGTGCGTCACATGCAGGACGCTTCGGACGGCTCTGATCTTAAAGAAATCTTTGATAGCCGAAAGCAGACACTGGGTTCCAGCATTACTTACCTGTACGAACTTGCGTCCAACTATGCTCGTCTTTCTTCACCGTTGGACATGACGGCGTGTGATTTAAACGCGACATTATCGACGTTAGTTGAGGACACAAGAGCTTCCGGGTTCAACAACATATCGCTCGAATCGTCCGGACCTGTCTACGTTCAAGCCAACGAACTTGCCCTCAGGCGCATCTTCGATAACCTGGTGTCAAACGCTGTAGAAGCTGTTCAGCTTACAGAATCGTCCAGTGGTATCGTCTCGATCTCATTGAGCGAAGAAGCTGTCGGTCACGAAATCGTGGCGTGTGTTAGCGTGAGAGATGAAGGGGGAGGAATTCCATCCGACCAGTTGGATAGAGTCTTCGATGACTTTTACACCACACGTGAGAACGGGACCGGCCTTGGTCTGTCCATTGTGAGAAGACTTGTTATGGACCTTAACGGAACTGTCGAGGTAGCAAGTGAGGTCGGACGAGGTACCGTTTTTACAGTCACGATACCGACAGTAGTAATCCCTGGCAAGAAATAATTTACGCCCACCATGACGACTATTCTAATTGTTGATGACGTTCCCGCAATGTCTGAACAGTACGCTTACGATATCAACCGCATCGGCGGGTTTGATACTGAAGTAGCAGGTAGTGGACGTGAAGCTCTTGATATTCTTTCACAGAAGTCGATCGACTGCATGATCCTCGACCTTGAGATGCCGGGTATGGATGGTTTTGCTGTTCTGCAAAAGATGCAGGAAGAAGAGTTTGACCTTCCAGTCATCGTATATACGGGGGCTGCGAGCTATGAGCGATGCGTGCGCGCAGTAAATATGGGAGCATATAGCTTTCTGGACAAAGATGAGCCTGTTGAAAGAGTGGTACAGGCTATCCGGAATGCCATTGAACACACGGTTTTGAAGGAGGAGTTCCGATCCTACAAGAAGCGTTACGATGATGACTCTCCACTGATTGGATCGAGTCGTGCAATGCAGAGGCTTAAGGAAGACATTCAGCGGGTCGCTCCGATTCCTAGTCCCGTACTTATTCTTGGTGAAAGCGGTAGCGGAAAGGAAATTGTCGCGCGAGAAATCCACCGACTCTCCCAGAATCCGGATGGGCCCTTCTTCGCAATTAACTGTGGTGCCCTACCATCCGAGTTGGTCGAGAGCGAGTTGTTTGGACATGAACGCGGCGCATTTACGGGAGCCAATCGAACGCGCAAAGGAGCTTTCCAGCTTGCTGCAGGTGGGACCATCTTTCTAGACGAAATTGGTGAACTACCGCTGCCTGCGCAGGCGGTTCTTCTCAGAGTCCTTGAGCAAAGGGAAATCATGCGGGTCGGCGGCGACTCACCGATCAAGATAACGGCAAGAGTCGTTGCAGCGACCAATCGTGACCTGGACAAAGAATCTGTCGCTGGCAACTTCCGAGAAGATCTATTCTATCGCCTGAATGTCCATGTTGTCAGCGTCCCTCCCTTGCGAGATAGAAAGTCCGATATACCCGAGCTTGCCGATCATTTTGCACGCTCAATATGCCGAAAGTTCGGGGTGAAACGAAAAAGGTTCTCTTCTGATGCTACCGATCTTCTCATGGATCACCACTGGAAAAGGAACAATGTTCGTGAACTGCGAAATATCGTCGAGCGCATGATCATAGCCAGCGACGCTGACATTCTCGAAGCGTCTCATATTCCTGACTCAATTGTTCATGGTGATTTGATTAGCGGAAACGGTTTACCGGGTTCGTTTAGCGAGCAGAAAGCGGAAGCGGAGCGACGGATTGTGATCACGGCCCTGGATCAGAACGAGTGGCATATCACAAATACTGCGCAAGCTCTCGGCCTGTCCGACCACTCTAGCTTGCTAAAAATTATGCGTCGTCACAGCATTGCCAGGCGCGACCAGAAATAGCCGACCAATTTCGCAGCCTGAAGTATTAGTTGGAACAGGTATGGCCGGTTGATAATTGTGTCCGTCCGCACACAATCGCAATAGCGAACTCGTGTCCGCTGGATCACAATCCCATCTCTCAGGGCTACTAATTTTATTCATCTTATGACTATATCTTGTTGTCCTCCATATATTTGAATGATTAAGTAAACCAGCGTTTCGCCGTTGGCCTTCCAATTGCAAAAGGATACTCTGAGCGACGACAGGTCGCATAACAATTTCTTTTCATTGGAGGCTCAAGATGTTAAACAAGATCAAAGAAAACGTAAACGGTCATTCGGTTGCTTTGGCCACAGCCCTGGTTCTTCTCTTCGCGGTAGTCGGGTGCGGCGGAAAAAAGTCTACAACGCCAGCCGAAGAAGTCGCCGCTAGAACAGCGCCGGTGCCAACGAACATTGAGATAGCGGGCGTGGACAACGCGACTGCTGAAGTTATTGTGCCGAAGGCCAACGTGTTACCGAAGGCAGTTACATACGAAGAGGCAGAGGCAGCGTACAACGAACGCCGCTACAAAGAAGCGACTGAACTTTTTGCCGCATATACGGAACTGAAGCCGGAGAATCCATGGGGATACTACATGCTCGGACTCTCTGCGCAGAAGTCAGGTGATACTGAAAGTGCCATCCTGGCATTAGAGAAAGCGGCTGTCCTGGATTCACTGCACGCCAAGACATGGATTAATCTTTCCCGCGTCCAGCTTGACGCAGGAAATCCGGAGGTGGCATTGGATAATTTGGACCGGGCCATTGAACTCGGCGGTGAATCATCCACGACACTTCGGGCACAGGGTCGAGCATTTCATCAGCTAGGTATGATGGAGGACGCAGTAGCCGCGTACCGTCAGGCAATTGTATTCAGTCCAGAAGACTACTGGTCGATGAATAATCTTGCTCTCGTACTTATCGAGGAAGGTCGATTTGAAGAAGCGTCGCCGATCCTCGCCCGAGCAATTGAGTTGAAAGGCGACATTCCGTTCTTCCACAACAACCTCGGCATGGCGCTGGAGAATAGCGAACACTTTGCGGCTGCGATTGATGCCTATTCGCGCGCGACGCAGCTCGATGCTAGCTACACCAAAGCGATAGAGAATCTGGATCGAGTGACACTAGTCGAGCGTCCAGTCGACGAAATGCCCATCGACCTGGAAGCACTCGCCGATGCCTTCGAGGTAACTATCTCGCAGTGGATAACGGCAGCGGATAGTGTCTTTTCTGCTCCCGTGGATGACAATGTTGTCGGCTCTGAAGAAACGGTATCAGACGATATCGGAGAAGTGGTGGTTGAGGATAATGAGAAGGCAACCACCGACAACGGGACAATTCGGTTCTAGGTGTTATAGCGGGTGAACGAATCCACGCTTGAGGGCCACGCTAACCGTGCAGGTAGCGTGGCCTTCGCGCATTCACCCTACCAGAAGCATTATTGAGAAAGTCAATTAGCGGTGTCATTAAACAGTTGAACTGTACTGGAGTTAAATTAGAACTGAGGGGAGGAGGGGCTTTGCCCCCGCCCCAAATTGGCGACCGTTTTTAGCCGGTTCACTCGACAGATTTGCGACGTCTGTCAGCTCAGGATAAGTTACAAATCAGAATTCAACGTTCGCGTTCTTAGCTTCCGTGCCAGCTCAAGAGCTCGCTTGATCCGCGTATCGACGCGCTTGGCACTGGTGACGTAATAAGCCAGAGATCTTTGCATCCCGGGCGTCATCGCATAAAATCTCCTTGCGGCCTCCTTGTCCTGGCGAAGAACTTCAACAAACTCCTCGGCCATGTCAATCTTATTCGGTTCGGGATCAGGTTCGATGACAACGGCGATGTTGTCTCCCTCCACGGCGCCCACCTCTTTCAGAATAGGCATCCCTACGATAATAGATGGTGACGTCGCAGACGACTGAATCGCCCGACGAAATGTTCTACCATTAATTGTCATAAGAATGCGCGCCGAACCCAGTGCGAGAAGTTCCTTGGCGATGTCGTCAGGTACCGGCAGATAGTGAAAGCGCATGCCTCCTTCCTGCCTGAGCACTGGTGAAAGAAATTCAAATCTGTTTGTCGTGTCCATTATCGACGTTATTCTTTCCAGGAATTATGTATCGGCGAAACTTTTGAAGAGGAGTTTCCTTTTAGCAGCTACAACCAACGTGCAATAATCCCAATCCTATGCG
>CBDUKH010000030.1:0-30572 GCA_965367755.1 uncultured Rhodothermales bacterium | reverse complement strand
CTCGGAGAATTTGCACTGAGGAATCACTGTTATGCCATTTCCACGGGCCCACTGGTATTTAATTGCGTTTCTGGCGGTTACAATAATTGCCTTCTGGCCAAATTATTTTGGCATTTTGAACCATGCACCTGCCGGCCATCATGTGCATGGTATTACAGCCACCATGTGGATGCTGCTTCTTATATGGCAAGGATGGGCGATCCACAACAAGCGTCGTGACCAGCACGCTCTGGTTGGAAAAGCCAGTTTTGTTATCATGCCTCTGTTCCTGGCCGGCGGCTTGTGGGTGACGCAGATGACCATTGTCAAGGACGACATGTTCAAGGATATGTTTGGTCTTCGACTGTCCCCCGGCGACTGGGGTGCTGTGTTCTATGTCGCTCTAGTATATGCGCTGGCTCTTCGTCATCGGCATAGTGTTCATTTACACGCTCGCTACATGTTAGTCACAATTGTACCGCTGATTGGACCATCAATTGTCAGGCTGTTTACCGGTTTCGTTCCAGGATTTACTATCAGATCTCCCGAGCAGCTATATCGCTTTGGCATTGCTCTTGACGTGGTCTTAATTGGTACAATTGTAGCTATGGTCATCTGGTTGCTTTGGGATAGGCAGCATCACAAGCCGCTGATGCCTGCAGTTCTTGGGATCGGCTATTTAGTCTTCACGCTTTTTGCGTTCCACTGGCTTGGCAAGACAGATGTTTACCACGCGCTTGCCTATCGATTTGCCACCATGCCGACGGTCTGGCTATTGCTTGCAGGAGTTTTTCTCGGTATTACCGTTGGATTGTGGGGATGGACGCGGGGTGCAAGGGCAGTAACAAATTAACCTGTCGAATTAAGTTCGCTTCACGCAGCGGTCGGATATTGTGCTCTCACGCCAATCAGCTTAGCAGGAGACTGTCATAGTGAAGGGCTAGTTTCGCTCGAGCTTGTTAGCTAAGGAACGGTTAGAAATAATTGACAGCCACAAGTTCAAATACTTTTTCACCAGCGGGCAAATTGATAGCGACGTGGTCGCCGACTGTCTTGTTGATCATGGCTCTGGCAATAGGCGATATGAATGAGATTTTCCCGTCAGAAATATCTGCTTCATCGACACCGACGATTCGATATGTGTGAACGCGAGAATCTCCATCGATTTTAAGAGTTATTGTGGCACCGAACCGTACAACGTTGTCCGAATGAGATTCTGATTCGACGACTACCGCCGAAGCAATTCTGGCGTCCAGCAGCTGAAGTTTCGCGTTTATAAAATTTGACGCGATCCGATTTTCCTTTTCAGAGCTGCTCCGGAGTCCTTCCTTTTCAGAAATCAGGTCGCTTTTTTCCTGAAGTAGAGCAGCCATGCCAGTTTTGGTTACCAAATTCGTTACGCCGTCTGGAAGCGGGGCGCGTGGAGGTACGAGCGGAACTGCTTCCTGGTCGTCTTCCTTTACAAAACCGCGGCTCATGTTGGACGGTAGTTAATGGATTTGTCAGTCAGGGATGTGTCGTGGGATTCAGCGTACAGAATTATTGCGGTGTACACTAATGTTGCTACGAATTTTGTTCTAATCAGGTACCGTCCATTCTCGAAGGATCGTAGCGACAATGTCAATTGGCCGAATCCTAGGAAAAAGTCTAGAGATTGTCTAGCACTTTCTCATTAAACAGTGGAACGCAAAACCGGTTAACTTGCTACTGGGGAGGAGGAGTGGTGGCCCCCACGCGTTTTTTTGAGTTTTTCAGGTTTGCCGAGCGCTAAGCAATACTGAAAATCAACTGTGCCGGCTAGCCCGAACGGTCCTGGCAGCACCTTGACTCCACTGTGTGAAATCAAACTTACTCTCCGCCAATTCGGTAACGAACTGATAGTCCAACGGCTCTGGTCTGCAGCTCGGGGGAGACGTTAATCCTTGGTCGAGTCGGGGAATTGGCATTCATATGTCGACGCGAAAGATACCTCGCCGTGAAATATCCGACTGCGGCTCCCGCGACGACATCTGTTGGCCAATGTTTGTCTAATGCAATCCGCGCAAATGCAGTACCGGCACTTAACGCGAATAATCCGTATGTCGCAACACCAGGATAGTACATAACCCATGGTGTCACAATCGCAAAGGCCGCTGTAGTATGCCCGGAGGGAAAAGATGTATTACCAGAGAATGGTTCAAACGTCTGAGATGTATAACCCGACTCGGGTCGGGCTCTGCCAAACGCCGACTTCAGCCCCATCGTGATCAAGCCAGCGTATAGCCACGACTCAGCAGACGTAAACGCTGCGTCCTGAAAACGGGCATTGTCCGTCACCAGTGAGATGGCAAGGATCGAAAATAAAGGGATGCGAACCTCGGGATCGCCCAACCGATTTGTGGTGTTAAGATAGCCAGCGAAGGAGCCATCATATCTCCGCTGGACGCCATGCAGAATTCGCGGATCGGCCGGAGCAACCGCTATAAGCGAAGCCGTTGTACCAACTGCAAATAGTGCCGAATTGTGATCTATGGATGTTGCAAACCCTGCGACATCCTGATACATCCATTTGAGAAATCGTGTTCGACTCTGAGCGTCAGACTCCTGATGGGAAAACGTCAGAAATAGCAGAAGCACGCAACAAAATCGTATCGAATTGATTGAAATCGACTGCAAAATATCGGGACGCATGAAATTAGTGGATGCAGCTTTAATTAAACGATATGTCACTACTTAAACAAACACATCGCATCATATACGTAATCCGGGCAATCACTTTTTGCCTTTTCTGCTGGTTGCTTTATACCTAAGATTGCGATATCTGAACACTCGTATATAATCGGTCCAATATGCTGAAACTTGCCCTCCTGATACTGACGACGTTGTTAATCTGCTCATGCGATACATCTTCCGACGACCCTCCACGATCTGTTGCCGGCACTGGAGATGAATCTATGGTCTGGGATGGATCAACTCGCCGCTACCAGGTCTTTGTGCCCGCATCGTATAACGTGAATACGCCGACTCCTGTCGTGCTAGCGTTTCATGGGCAAGGCAGCGATTCGAAGGATATGCAGGCAAACATCGGCCTCGACGCAGAGGCAACAAGAGGTGGATTTATCGTTGCATACCTCGATGACCTGACGAACGACTGGGCAGAAGGGTGTAACTGCTCTGAAGCAGACGATCTCGGCGTTGATGATCCAGGATTTGCCCTTGCCGTCGTGGACACTATATCAGCGAACTACAACGTCGACACTTCGCGTATCTATGCGCTGGGCTTCTCTATCGGTGGCCTATTTGTTCAGCGCCTGGCATGCGAGAATTCTGATGCTTTTGCGGGAGTCATCTCCGTCGCATCTTCAATGTCTGTCCCGCTCGCTCAAACATGTTCTCCAGATTTCCCCATAGATGTCAGCGTTGTGCTCGGCTCCAACGATCCGGTTTTCCCGTGGACTGGAACATCTAACGGAATATTTTCCGTCCTTTCCATCGATGCAATGACTGACGAGTGGCTGACAAACAACAGTTGTGCGTCAACGCCGATTCGAACTGATTCATCGCTTGGTTCGTTTGACCTTGCAATAACATCGTATGAAACGTGTGAAGGAGGGGGATCATTTCGTGTCTATCGCATCGAAAATGGTCAGCACTTCTGGTATCCTGGTACGGAAGGAATTGTATCGGACCTGATCGATCCGTTGGTGACGAACTAACTCCTCGCGTGAGTTTGAAAATCCCGATTAGTTGGCATCGAGTAAAGCCCTGAAAAACCGGGTTGAATATTCCTGGAGAGCCTTGCGATCATGGCCAACGTTGTCGACGAGGAGAAAGGTCGAGCTACTGCCTGCAGAACCGTATATGCTTTGCGCGTGAGGCCAACGAGCGATCGGATCTGAACCGAACAGTCGATCAACCAGGTCGGCACTTTCTTTATCCCAACCGTCGGTATAGTCGAGAGAATCATTGTCGTCGAGACTTCCCATCACCAAAATCTGCGGTACGGCTGAATAGCTAGTACTATCAAATGGCTGCCCGGTTAATATGTGCAAGTCATAAATCCCGGCCGGATACGGGAGTGCTTCTCCCTGGTAAGTACCTATCGGCGCAATCGGCCATCCACCAGGTGAGCCTGCTGCAACACCCATCACACGTTGCGGATGAATGGCTGCAAAGCGGTTAGCAAACATTCCGCTAGCCGAAAACCCCTGTATTAACACTTTATCGTTTACGACAAGGTTCTTCGCTTGCAACCTCTGTCTGGCATCGTCAATCATCGCTATCAGTTGAAGGTCCAAGCGCGCGAGGTCGGTTCGGTCAGTTGTAAGAACATCGCGATCGAGAGCGTGAGAATATATGTGCCAATCGTCCGCAGGACGAACGAATGCCGGAACGATGAGAATTACGCCCAGATCTCGTGCGAGAAAGTGGCGACCGAAGCTCATCCACCAGGCGTCTTTCCGATGGACCGAAGGGTCGTCTGAATTTATCCCCGAGTTGTTTGGTTGGACCAGGATAGTGCCCTGCCTGCCGTCACGCATCACGTGTCTCGCGCCGGGAGAGACGTACAGAAAATAGTCCGCATAAAAACCTTTTGCCGGCTGCGCGTCTATTCGCTCCACTTCCATCGCAAAGCGGCCGACCATGAACCCGGCGAACGAAACCAACCCGACTGCCAATCCGATTAAACCAAACGCGAGTTTCTTTACCATGGCCAGGTGTCCGAGGATTAAAAGATCCCCGATCCTACGGCTTCACGTAACCGAAGTTACTTGGAAGCATAGTACCTCAAACAAAGCGTTAGTGAACTACTATCAACTTGCCTGTACCAAGAGCATCCCCGGCAACGACACGATACAGGTACATCCCGGATGAAACAACCGCCCCGCTGGAATCTCGTCCATCCCACACAACCTGTCCACTGCCTGCAGATGGAGCGTCTGACTGGAGACGTCGTATCTCTTGGCCAAGCAGATTGTAAATGTAGATATCCGTCGCGGATATTGTCGGCAAGGTATACCTGATGGTCACATTCGACGATGTCGGATTGGGAAACACCTCGGTGCGCAGGTGATAGTCTGCGTGAACGGGGAGTGGGTCAACGAACACATTTGTTGTAAAGTTTGTACTGAAAATCGCACCTTTCCCACCCGCGATTGCACCGGTATTGGCATCGATGAACTCAATATCGAGAAGATCGAGATCACTAAGCTCCCGATACCTACTCCATGTGACTCCATTGTCGGTTGTCTGCAAAATCACCGCGTCTGTTCCGACGGCCGTCGCTACATTCGGAGATGCATATTCGATTTCGAGCAGCAAGTCATCGAAATCGGTCGAGAGAGTATCCCATGTTGCGCCGGCATCCGACGTTCCGAGGACTGTCCCTTCCCATCCAACAATTAATCCGTTGGACTCATCCATGAAGGCCACTGATCGCAGTTCTTCGGAGGTAACGAAATCCAATCTTCCCCAAACCTGTCCACCGTTAATCGTCCTTACAATAGTGCCGCCACTACCTACTGCTATGCCTGTGTTTGGCGTCGGGAAAACGATGTCGAACAAGCCGACGCTGGTGTCACTTCCTTGCTCAGTCCAGTTGCTGCCACCATCGTTGGTGAAGAAAATTCTACCAGACGTCCCTACAGTCCAGCCGGTGTCGGGACTGGAGAAATACAGGCCATAACCTGCTTCCGTCGTACCATTGCTCTGAGATGTCCATGTTTCCCCCCAATCCTCTGTACGAAGAATCGTACCACCGGGCCCAATAGCTGTTGCGGTCCCGCTTTCATGTAGATAAAGTTCGTAGAGATCAATTGTGATGCCGGTATCCATCTCTTGCCATGACTGACCTCCGTCAAAAGTGCGGATAACAGTTCCTTCCTGACCTATAGCCATGCCGCTGTCACTGTTCACGTATTCTATATCCCACAACGTGCTCAGCGTTGCTGCGACGACATTATTTGTCCAGCTCACACCAAAGTCAATAGACTTGAAGATTGCCTGCCGGGCGCCGGCCGTTCCACCGACGAGAAGGATGATTCCGGGTTCCAGTTCGATAGCGGCATTGAAATCATTGGTCGTCGGGCTGGCTACCTGCGTCCATGATGCTCCACCGTCAATCGTCCGTAAAATGAAGCCAATGCCGCCAACTATCCAACCGTGGAGCGAGTCACGAAAGGTAACATCGTGTAGATTTCCATTCGTCCCGCTCGGAACCGAAGTCCACGTAGTCCCACCGTCAGTCGTCCGAAGAATCACTCCCGAAAATCCTGTTACCACTCCGTTGTCCTGATCCAGAAAGAATACGTCCGAAAGGCGCGTGGAGACACCCGAGTTTTGTGCGACCCAATTGGTTCCACCGTCGACGGTCTTGAATATTCTTCCAACGTTACCCACTGCATATCCAGTGTTGTTGTCGACCATGTAGACAGACTCAAAGAACGTTACCGGGGAAGCTGATTGAGTTGACCAGGTAGCCCCGCCGTCGGTAGTTCGTAGAATGGCTCCGCTATTTCCAACTGCCGTTCCGGTCAGGTCATCTGAAAACGACACGCTCACAAGGTTATCCGTGATGCCCGATGAGGCCTCGCTCCAGGTTGATCCACCATCGGTTGTCACTAAAACAAGACCACCGAAACCGACAGCGATACCGTCTTTGTTGGAAGTGAAATGCACGTCCATTAATGTTGTGGTGATACCCGATTCTTGTGGCGTCCACGTGTCTCCACCGTCGAGCGTATGCAGGATGGTGCCGTAATCTCCTACCGAAAAACCATTTGTGGCACTCGGAAAAGAAGAACCTCTGAGGATATTTCCGCTGGGTAGTGGGTGTTGCCAGTGCCAGTCGAATTGTGCGGTCGCTGACGGAGTCAGGGTTATGCACAGTAGCAGGCAACACAGGGTTGAATTGATCCACTTCATGGAAATCCTCGCTGGATATTAAGATTTACCTTTACATCGGATGATCGCATCACCGGTCTGATCAATGTAAAGGACTCCATCTATTTGTGAAACAGCAGATTTTTGTACTTCTTCAAGGTTGTTTGGTATTTGATAGGGGATTAGGGTTAGGCTCGGGATCATTACGTGTCGTAGTTTTAGAAGAATGCCCTCGTAGCTCAGTGGATAGAGCACCGGTTTCCTAAACCGGGTGTCGCAGGTTCGATTCCTGCCGTGGGCACATATCCCTTTGGATCATCAGCATGTCTTTCGGTTGGAATACGTATATCGCGATTGGTTCGAATCTGGGCGATTCGGCTCAAATGTTGCAGAATGCAATTGTATGCATGAAGAAAAACACGCAATTGGAGATAGTTGCGTGTTCGCCGATCTACCAGAATCCCGCGATGCTCAAACCTGATGATTCGACCGAACAACCCGATTTTATGAACTGTGTAGTGCAGGTAGAGAGCTTGCTGAGTCCACTGTCCCTACTTGATGTATTGCATGAGATAGAAGCTGAGAATGGAAGGGTCCGAACGCAAACAGCCTGGCAGCCCCGTGAGCTCGATCTGGATCTGCTTCTGTTCGAGGACCTGTCTTTCTCTACACAGCGGCTTACTGTTCCGCATCCGTCAATGCATGAGCGCCGGTTTGTTCTTAAACCCTTGACTGATCTTAACCCGGAGATCTTTATCCCCGAACCGGTCAACAAGACGGCAATTCAGGCGTTGCATTCCTGCGCGGATGCCTCCAGTTTATCCAGGGTCGACCTGGTACTGTGTTGACCGCGATTTCTTATTGTTCGCTATTACTGCGATCTAAAAAGATTTAACTTGCGTAATGGATCAACACCAGTTATTTCCAGTAGCCAAAAAAGAGAATTCGCCGGTAAGCACTCCCGTCGAATTGCGAGACGACCTGCGATACATTGTGATCGAGGGAGTGATCGGTGTTGGAAAAACGACGTTAACTCAAATGCTTGCTCAGCGGTTTGGCGGCCGCCTCGTTCTGGAAGCATTTCACGAAAATCCCTTTCTCGAACGATTTTATCAGGATCGTGATCGGTGGGCTTTTCAAACTCAGTTGAGTTTTCTGGCACATCGGTTCCGTCAGCAAAACACGCTGTTGAAACCCGACCTGTTTCACAAGCTGGTGATCTCAGACTACTCCTTTGACAAAGACAGAATCTTTGCACATCAGAACCTTAAAGGGGATGAACTGCAGTTATATGAATCCTTATTCAACCTGATGCAACCGCGCGTGCCCGTCCCGGACCTGGTTGTATACTTGCAGGCGTCGACTAAACGATTATTGCAGAACATAAAATTGAGAGGACGTTCTTTCGAGTCCAAGATGGACCCTGAATACCTCGAGTCGCTGAACGAAGCGTACAACTACTATTATTTCCGGTATACCGACAGCCCACTATTGATCATCAATGCTGAGGAAGTCGACTTTGTCAAGAATGAGAGTGAACTGCAAGAGATTGTCCGTCAGATAGCTACGACATCGCATCCGGGGACGACGTACTTTAATCCGGTGTCACGCGCTTCTTGACCTTCGCCCGATGATAAAACTTTTATTGTTTATAGCGATCGTTCTCTTGCTGATGCGTGCTTTCAGGTGGCCGAGGGGGAAGGATGGTAAGCATCGCTCTACGCGACTCAATACGTCGCGCGAAAGTGACGTCGACAATGTCGAGGATGCCGTCTTCAAGGATTTGAACTAGACGCCCACCTTGAGTGAGAACACGTAGTACGAGCTGACGGCTTGTCCATTGTTTCGAGCAGGTCTGAACATCCATTTACTTGCAGCCCGCGTGGCTGATTCCTCGAGTCCATATCCCAGAACACTAACCTGCTCTCTATCGTCCTGTTTTTTACCCAACAGGTACATCTCAATAATTTTAACATCCTGGACGCGACCGCGTTCATCGATCAGCGCTTCGACGACTACTTCCGCCTTTACATTTTTGCGCCGAGCTTCAGAGGTATATTCCGGTTCTACAACTCGCACAGGTCTGGGGTCGACCTTGGCCTGGACGCCTGAATTGGCAGTGGCACCATCAGTTTCTTCAATGTCGTCATCCGGAATATCTACATCTAGATAGTTGTCCGCCAAATCGAAGTCGACATCTTCCAGGATCTCCACTTCGTCGTTGACCACCGGAATGAGTGGTCGAGGGGGAGGGGGTTTTTGTTTTTGTTGAGATGTTGGTGTGATCTCCTCAATGGCGATAATCTCTTGACCGCGCGGATGATAGACGAACGTGTCAGGTTCACCGAGATCAGACGGCCAGAACCTTACAATCCCGACGAATAACAATAGTGAGCCAGCAACGCACGACAATACCCGCGTTACGTACTCGTTTTCGTTTCGATGTCGAGGTGTTTTCACCGTCTGGAAGTCTCGGTAGAAGTGAAAGGTTGCAGAGTCAGAATGGCATTTACCCTTCAACAAGACAAAATATCCATTCGCGGGGCAATTTGTACAAAGAAAGGGGTGTTCGGTTGTTATCGACCGGCGAACGGAAAACCGAGACAAAAGGAGTGCACCTAATGCGGTCACAAATAAATCTCTCGCAATCCTGCAACCAATCAGGATTAAGGTCGTCAAAGTGCTACAAAAGCAGCACCCCCGTTTTTTGACCCTTATTGTCATGATTTGCAGATCGCTACTACTATTTTCCGTTCTTTGCCTGACAGCGACCACAGTAATCGCTCAGGTCACAAATCCCCGCACTTCGTCCAAGGTGATGAGGGCGACGAGTGCCGAGTCGAACGCTCCGCGGATTGATGGTATTCTGGACGACGCCATCTGGGCTCAAGCGAACTGGGTAGATGATTTCCTGCAAAAAGAACCAGTCGAAGGAAGGGTACCGAACGAACGCACGGAGGTAGCGATCGTCTATGATGCGGACGCTATATATGTCGGAGCTCGCCTGCATTCGAACAACGTCGACGAGATTCGTGCCCTGGTCACTCGGCGCGACAACGAAACGAACGCGGAGCAGTTTTCAGTCTCTCTTGACACGTACAACAATGGCCGGACAGCATACACGTTTGCCATTACTGCTGGCGGAGTGAGAATCGACTATTATCACGACGAAGATCGCCAGGGAGCGCGCGACTATTCGTTTGATCCGATCTGGACAGCTGATGTAAAAATCGGTGCATCGGGTTGGACCGCAGAAATGAGGATTCCGTATTCGCAGCTGCGATTTAACGCAGCTCCATCTCAAACATGGGGAGTGAACTTCAATCGTGAGATATCATCACGAAACGAAGATATTTACTGGATCTACGTTCCCCGTAATGAAACGGGCTGGGCATCGCGATTTGGAAAACTGGAAGGCCTGAGTGGAATATCTCCAAAACGACGCCTGGAACTCCTTCCCTACGTTGCTTCCGGTGCCGATATTTCGACTGATATCTCAGACGACAATCCGTTTCGCAACAAGTTCGAGAACAATCTTCGAGCGGGCCTGGATGTCAAGATGGGGTTGGGTCCAAATCTTACGCTCGATGCAACGTTCAATCCGGACTTCGGCCAGGTGGAGGCAGATCCGGCCGAAGTAAATCTTTCGGCATTCGAAAGTTTTTTCCGTGAGCGACGACCTTTCTTTTCGGAGGGCAGCGATCTTCTGAGCGGGTCTCATTTCTATTCGCGACGCATTGGTACGGCACCCCGCGGCAGAGCATCAGGTGATTTTGTAGATACACCGGATAACACGACTATCTTGGGTGCGGCAAAACTTAGTGGTCGACTCGCATCCGGTTTTTCGATTGCAGCGCTTGGAGCAGCGACACAAGCAGAGCACGCTCGTTCGTTCGATCTTGGAACGGGGCAGTTTAGTGAAACACAAGTCGAACCTTTCGCAGGATACCTCGCTGTAGCCGGGGAGCAAGAGGTCGGGCCAAATGCCTCGACGGTTGGCTTCAAGGCCACGGCGGTTAGGCGAGACATCAGTGACGACAGCCCTGTATCCTCATTGTTAAACAAGGAGGCGTACACGGGAGAGGTTTCATGGAATCTGCGATTCGATGGAGGTGCGTACGAATTGGGCGGTGCCATCGGGGCAACCCATGTTGCCGGGACGGCAGATCGGATAGCAAGACTACAGTTATCTCCAGTCCACTATTATCAGCGACCGGATGCCTCCTACGTTACATTCGATTCTACCAGAACAAGCCTGAATGGATACTCAACCGAAATCTATTTGCAAAAGAATAGCGGACAGTGGACCGGGTTTTCATTTTTTGGTACCGAGAGTCCGGGATATGATCCGAACGATTTGGGAAGGCTCGGGCGCGCTGACGAGATTTCATGGTATGCCGAGGCCGGCTACAGGCAAACAAATCCCGGGAGCATTTTTCATCGTTACGATGTGGAAGTATCTTCGTTCAATTCGTGGAATTACGGGGGAGACCGCAATTCATCAGGCTTTGATGGCGAAGTCGATCTGACGTGGAAAAACTTCTGGGAGACCGAAGTATTTGCGGGCTTTAATCTGAGAGATTTTTCTGACACTGCGACCCGCGGAGGTCCGCGGATGGCCATCGCCGCGGAGAGAAATATCGGTGGCGGGTTCGAAACGAATTCCGCACGTCGATTCGTGACTGGATTGTTTCTTTTCTATGAGACCGACGAATTGGACAGGCGTGACTTTGAAGTCGACACGGGAATTGAGTGGCAGCCGAATGAACGAATCGAGGTATCCCTTGAACCGGGCTGGGAAAGATCGTTGAACTCCCGTCAATACGTCGCCACACGACTCGGAGGAACGGAAGCTACATTCGGATCTCGATATATCTTTTCGTCGATAGACCGGACTGAACTCTCCACGCGACTGCGCCTGAACTACACGTTTTCTCCCGACCTAACAATTGAATTGTACGCAGAACCGTTTGCGGCAAGTGGGAATTTCTATGACTACGGCGAGCTGATCGAAGCCGAAGGTCTGGAACTGCGAAAGTATGGGGAAGATGGTACGAGCATCGTCCGTTCGGGAGGTGAGTTCGTCATTACCGATGGGGGAGATACCTTTAATATACCGGACCGTGATTTTAACGTCCGTTCATTTCGGAGCAATGTCGTTTTGAGATGGGAGTATCGACCGGGCAGCACGCTGTTCCTGGTTTGGCAACAGGATCGGTCCGGCTTTGATCCTCAGGGAGAGTTCGTTCGACCGGGATCGCTCTTCGACTCATTTACAGATTCCGGTAACAATTTCTTCAGTCTGAAACTCAGCTACTGGCTCCCGGCAGGATGATATGACAAACGCATGGGGTGTTGAATCGTCGTCAGTTTTCAGACTTCACTTTTATCCCTGCGTCGATTTTGTCTGACGGAAAGAGAATAACTTCGTCGTCCACGGAGAGCCCCTCAAAGATTTCAGCTGCGTCGGACGACCGCTGTCCGATACGTATCCGACGAAGGTTTGCCTTGCCGGATTCAATTGTGAACACGTGCCAGTCTCCGTCGACCTGGAAAATCGCGCTAGTCGGAACCGTAAGTATATCCTCGCCTTCCCAGATAATAATATGCGCTTCGACACGATAGCCGGACCCGAGTGACGGCGGCGGATTGAGTATGTCAGCAATGATATTCACCCGCTGTTCGGTTACTCCGAGGGCCGATATCTCTGTAAAGGCATCAGGTTCGACTCGGTGGACGATACCTGTCAGCGTTGAGTCCCCGCCCCATTTCTTAAACAGGACGGCATTGCCCGGTGACACACGAACGGCCTGTTCAGATAGTACATCGATGACGACTTCCAATCCGTTCGAGTCTCCTATTTCGAGGAGAGGTGTACCTGCCTGTACCACTCTGGCGCTTTTGTCAAGGATGCGCAAGATGCGGCCTGATGACGGAGCATATATGGGAACACCCATATCATCCGGAGCCGTACTTCCCGTACCGATCAGTGCAGCACGGGCAGAGACAACATCTGCATCCGCCGCTTCCAGGGCAGCTTCGATTGAACTTGCTTCTTTCTCCGCGGATTCAACTGCTAGCTGACTACGTTCAAGCTCCTGCACACTGAGGATACTATCACTGGCAAGAGTGTTTGCCCGTTGTAGATCGCGCTGCAACTGATTGAGTCTTGAGCGCGAATCATCGAGTCGGATAGCAACTTCTCGCTTGCGCGCTTCAGCAAGGTTAACTCTTGCCCGGGCTATTTCTATGTCGCGCTCACTTCCGGGAAGAGGGAATACCCGGGTGACGAGGTCCCCGGAATTCACACGGTCACCGGCGTTGAGTGAAATTCTGGGAAGTCTACCGGTAACCGGCGATGTGATAGTGTATCGTTCGCGGACCCTGGTTCGTCCTTCATCGACCACAGTAACCTGCAGATTGGACCGTCCGACCCGAACTGATTCGACGGGAACGGAAGAGTCGTTCATTAGAAAACTCGCTGCAAGCAAAACAAGAACGATTCCAGATAAAAATAACACCCACCGAGTGCGCTTCTTCATCAACCTACTCCCGTGTTTTTAAAACTTTTATTAGATCCATTTTGTCCAATCTTCGCCGAACAATCATCCCGCTCACGATAGCGGCGACTATCGTGGCAAAGGTAGCTCGAATGAACGTGTAGTTTGAGACAATAAAAGGAACGCGAAACGTTTCAGTCTGAACTCCCGCAGAGACACCAGCTGCGAGGAAGTATCCGAGCACACAGCCAAGCGGAATCGCTAATATAGTTATAAGTCCCTGCTCACCGAGAAGTAGTACAGCGACTTCACGGCGTGTGAAACCAAGGACGCGCAGGCTGGCGAGCTCTCGACCTCGCTCGGACAAAGCGATGCGAGCGCCGTTATAAATGACAGCGATCGCAATTACACTGGAGAAACCAAGCATAAAGAAGATCGCAATGTAGAAGCCTTCTTCAAGTTGAGACTCGAAGGAGCTTAGAGTTTGCGACGGAGATGCGACACCAGCAATGGACGGTACTTTCTTAAGTTCTGCGTTAAGGTCCGATCGCTTGATGGGATCTACTTTTAAGTAAGCACCAGAAAGAGAACGCGCGCCTCCAGCCAGTCGGTGGAGAGCATCAATGTTCATATAAATGACGAGACCGAAGAAATCGTCTACTACTCCCGCAACAACTACGTTTCGGGATGCTCGCCCGCCCTCGAGAACATCTACAATAACAGAATCCCCGGGCTCAACATGTAATGACTGCGCGAGGAAGGCACTCATCACCATTCCTTCGGGCGGAAGCGGGTGAGATTTACCCGACTCCGAAATGATCCGACGTAGCTGAGATCCTTGCGAGATTCCAGTAATTCCCGTTTCGCGTTGTCGATGTCCGGCCGTGAGGCGGACCGGTACAGAGCGGAAAGTCTCTACGCGTGTTACCCCTTCCAGACTACTCAGATCATACTCGACGTCGAGGGGAAGCGGTCTGTTGAATGTAAGAGCTATGTCCTCACGCTGAATTTTTCGAAACTGTAAATCCATCATATGGTCGACCCCATCGAACATAAACATGCCGACGATGAGGATGGCAATGGCAAAAGCGATCCCGAGGGCTGAGAGAAAACCTCGAACAGGCTTTCGTTCGACGTTGCGGACAATCATGGTGGTTGCGGCGGAGAGATGCGATGCCAGACCACTTCGCTCTAATATTCCCGGACGGAAATGGGCAGGAGGTTCCGGGCGCATTGCTTCAGCGGGAGGCAGAATGACGGCGCGTCGCACCGCACCGACGGCACCGGCAGCGGCAGCCGTTGCGCTGACGGCTACCGCTATCGCAATAAGGTACCAGGTCACATCGTACCGGAGCGTTGGAAAGTCGAAAAAGTCGCTATACAGCTGCACCATTTGCCCTCCCAGCCAGATCCCAACCAGGATGCCGACGACGGTGCCGCCCGTCACGGCAGCGAACGCGAACTTCAGGTAATGGGCGCCAACCTCGAAATTCGAATATCCGAAAGCTTTAATGACGGCAATTTCGGTGCGTTGGGTTGCGATCAATCGCCCGAGCACAATATTGAGCAGGAACGCAGCAACAGCCAGAAAGACGACAGGAATGACGGTACCCATGGATCTGTTTTGCTTGAGTTCGTTCTCCAGAATCTGATGCGACAATTGATCGGCGCGAGCATATGCCCCGAGTCCTCCATACGATTCAAGGATGCGGTCAAGGTCGGCGATCACCTTATCGAGATTACTTCCGTGTGACAGGCTTAGAATAACTTCGTTGAAGGCCCCGTCCATATCAAAGGCAGGTCCTAATGCATGGCGGCCCATCCATATTATTCCGTAGCGTCCGTCATCAGGGTAAATCGATCCGGGCGGGACAGCATATGTATATTCCGGTGAGATAGCCAGGCCGACTATCTTGAGGTTTCGCTGCCGACCGTTGATTACGGCGACAAGCGTGTCTCCTGGCAGGAAGTGATTTGCCAGGCCGAACTTCTCACTGATAATAACCTCGTTGATGTCATCCGATGAGATGTATCGTCCCATCCGAATATGCAGGTCGGCGAGAATCGGGTGGCTGTCTTCTGGAATCGAAACGAATTGGCCAAGAGCTGGTGCATCCACACTCGGAGCATCCAGCGTCGTAGAGAAAGTAATGCGCGACTCCGCTGAGGCGACACCATCGATGTCGCGGATGTCTGTCAGTAGGGATTGCGGTGCGCGCTCGAGCTGAGCCCAGATGTCGGGGAATCGACTATCCTGATAGTATAAGTCTCGCGATAGGACGAGCGACTCGTAGGTTCCTCTCATGGTCAGGACCACCATGATTCCAACGGCTACGACGGCACCTATAGAGACCATCTGTCCCCGGTGCTTCCAGACCTCCCGCAGCAATTTTCTGTTTAGAGATAGCACGCTTTTACCAGTGTATATCGTTCAGGCTGGCCCGATGCTCGTTACGGATATGTTCGACGATTTCGCCACTGGACATGTGTATGACGCGATCGCCCATGGCTGCGATGGCAGCGTTGTGCGTAATGATGGCGGTGGTGGTCCCAACGCTGACGTTAATCTGATTTAGAACGTCCAAAACGAGTCTGCCAGTTTTGAGGTCGAGTGCTCCCGTGGGTTCATCGCAAAGCAGAACGTCCGGTTTTTTAGCCACAGCTCGCGCAATGGCGACGCGTTGCTGCTCGCCACCGGATAGTTGTGCCGGGAAATGATTGATGCGATCGGAGAGGCCGACGAGGCTGAGTGCCTCTTCAGGAGGCATGGCATCTGCAGCGATATCGGTGACCAGCGCGACATTTTCCCTCGCCGTCAGGCTGGGGATCAGGTTATAGAATTGAAAAACGAATCCGACGTTGTTGCGCCTGTACTGCGTGAGAGCTCGATGATCGGCAGAGCTGAGATCCTGCCCGCGATAGGTTACCGTTCCGGATGTAGGCGTATCAAGTCCGCCGAGAATATTCAAGAATGTACTTTTACCACTTCCGGAAGCGCCGAGAACGACAAGGAGTTCTCCCGCGTATAGGTCGAGATCAACCGATCGAAGGGCGTGGACAGACACATCGCCCATCTTATAGGTTTTGGTCAGGTTTCTGGCTTGAAATACGACGTCTGGAGCTTGATGATCGATTGATTCCCTCATCGACTACAATTAGAGATGGTCATTCTTCGTCAGTCAACAAACGAGCATGACGGTAAGTTGCGAAGAGGGAGGTAGTTGTAATTCCTTCCGGCCGGGACAAGATATTTTAACATGCAGTGGCCGAGCACGGTTTTGGGTGAGGCTGGATCTCTTTTGTCGGTTAGAGCGCGGTGGGTGGACATGGCATCTGGAAATACTTATCCACAACCACAGTTTTTTCACAGGCACCCCCCTTTAATCGTCGCCGACTAAACCGTATTTTTGACGAACCAAAATTTTATAGCCGACTTGAGCCCTTTTTACGTCGCAAGAAACATCGAACCCGATTCCGGGACTGCGCCACGCATTCTCGGTCGTTGACCTTTCCGCAATTTGTGGAAAGGTTTTTTTTTATCTGCTAACTATTAGCACTCGTTAAAATCATGACCTTTTCTTCAGACATCAATACAGATCGCTGCAAACTGGCCTTTGAGGACGGGACCGTTGTCACGGGCATCGCAATTGGACACCGTGGTGAAACAGGCGGCGAGCTTTGTTTCAACACCAGTATGACTGGATATCAGGAAATAATGACCGATCCGTCCTATTACGGCCAGATCATGATGATGACGTATCCGCACATTGGAAACTATGGCGCTGCTGATCATGACATGGAAGCTGGAAGTCCGATGGTAGCCGGTTTTGTCGTGCGTTCGTACACAGAACGCTATAGCAATTTCGCCGCCGAACATTCACTGGACCACTTCATGAAACGCCATGAGCTTGTCGGCATCTCTGGCGTCGACACTCGGACGCTGGTACGGCACATCCGGGAGAAGGGTGTCATGAATGCCGTCATATCTTCCTCGAATCTGGATGAGGAGTACCTGATCGATAAAGCGCGCCAGTGGCCCTCCATGGACGGTCTTGAGCTGGCGTCTCGTGTTTCAATCCAACAGCCATATCAGTACTGCGAGGGTACTGGCCCGCGTATTGCGGTGCTGGACTTCGGAGTCAAGCAGAATATTCTTCGATCCTTCGCCGCTCAGGATTGCTCCGTTCACGTGTTCGCGCATAACACACCACTCCACGAAGTCATGAGCTGGAATCCGGACGGAATATTCTTTTCGAACGGCCCGGGTGATCCGCGCGCGATGCCACAGGCGATTGAGATGGCCCGTGAAGCGGTTGAGACGGGTCTTCCGCTCTTTGGGATTTGCCTCGGACACCAGCTACTCGCGCTGTCACAGGGCTTAAAAGTCTACAAGATGTATGTCGGCCATCGCGGTGCCAATCACCCCGTTAAGAATCTGATCACGGGGCACGTCGAGGTCACGACGCAGAATCATGGATTTGCCGTCGAGAGCGAATCCTTGAAAGGATCAGTTGCCGAATTGACTCACGTTAATTTGAACGATCAGACAGTCGAAGGAGTCCGCTATGCTCGCTTTCCCGGATTGTCAGTCCAGTATCACCCGGAGGCATCACCGGGTCCTCATGATAGTCGATATCTCTTCGACACTTTTCTCGACCTGATTGCGACCAAAAACACGACTGTAAACAACGCCGACGAGCAAAAGCCTTCCAACCGTCTAGAACTAGTCCACGACTGATACCCAAATGCCAAAACGAACCGACATCAATAAAATTCTTCTGATTGGCTCGGGCCCCATCGTGATAGGGCAGGCCTGCGAGTTCGACTATTCAGGTAGCCAGGCGTCCCGATCGCTTCGAGCCGAAGGGTACGAGGTTGTCCTCGTGAACTCAAATCCGGCCACAATAATGACCGACCCGGTCACGGCTGATAAGGTCTATCTCCGACCGCTTACGCCCGATTCAATTAAAGAGATAGTTGAAGCTGAAAAGCCGGATGCTGTCCTGCCGACCATGGGAGGGCAAACAGCTCTGAACCTGGCTATTGATCTTCAACAAGACGGGTTCTGGGAAGAGCACGGTGTGGAGATTATAGGCGTTGATATTGATGCCATCGCAATCACGGAGAATCGTCAGCTCTTTCGAAACCTGATGGAATCTATTGGTATCGATCAGGCCAGAAGTCACGTTGCTCGAAGCCTCCTCGAAGCTAAAGAGATCACTCAAGACCTTGGAGGGATCCCTGTCGTCATCCGGCCCTCGTATACGATGGGTGGCGCCGGCGGCGGAATCGTCTGGAGTCCCGATGAGTTTGAACGCAAAGTAATGCGAGGCTTGGAGTTATCTCCAATACATGAAGTATTAATTGAAGAATGTTTCTTTGGTTGGAAAGAGTATGAACTTGAGTTATTGCGCGATAGCAATGAGAATGTCATCATCATTTGCACGATCGAGAATCTTGACCCGATGGGCGTTCACACCGGTGACTCCGTTACGGTAGCGCCTTCCCAGACTCTGAGTGACAAGCAGTTTCAGGATATGCGGGACGCAGCCATCAAGATGATGCGATCTATTGGAACGTTCGCCGGCGGCTGCAATGTTCAGTTCGCTGTTCATCCACAGACTGGCCGCATGATTGCGATCGAGATTAACCCCAGGGTCTCGAGATCCTCAGCACTTGCTTCCAAGGCTACCGGCTACCCGATCGCCAAAGTCGCCGCCCGCCTGGCCATCGGATATACGCTCGACGAACTTCCCAACGACGTCACCGGGACGACCAGCGCCTGCTTTGAGCCGGCCATCGACTACGTGGTCACGAAAATCCCGCGGTTTAATTTCGAAAAATTTGAAGGTGTCGACGAAGAGTTAACGACACAGATGAAAGCTGTCGGAGAGGTAATGGCCATCGGACGCACTTTTCCCGAGAGTCTCCAGAAGGCCTGGCAGAGCCTTGAAAATGGTTTCGCCGGTTTAGGAGGAGATCGTGAATCTGAAGACAGAGACGAAATAAGAGATCGGCTTCGAAAGCCATATTGGGATCGCACGCTGCAGATCCGAAATGCGCTGAAAATGGGTGCCTCTGTCGAGGAAGTAGGAGACATGACCCGGGTTGATCCCTGGTTCCTGTATCAGATTGCAGATATAGTTGACAGGGAAAATCTGATAAGCACCCGCATGCTTGCCGAACTGGACAAGGAATTGATGTTCGAATTAAAACGCTTCGGGTTTTCAGACTTGCAAATCGCCTGGCTTGTCGTTGACGATGTTACTGAAGATGATGTGCGAGCGTATCGCAAATCACTCGGTATTACGCCTGTATACGCGCTGGTTGATACCTGTGCCGGAGAGTTTCCGGCGCAAACGCCTTATTTCTACTCGACGTACGAAACGAGTAACGAAAGTATCTCCTCGGACAGGAAGAAGGTAGTTATCCTGGGCAGTGGCCCGAATCGAATCGGCCAGGGTATAGAGTTCGATTATTCATGCGTGCATGGGGTCCTGGCGGCGAAGGAGATGGGCTACGAAGCCATTATGATCAACTGCAATCCCGAAACGGTATCAACTGACTTCGACGTAGCGGACAAACTTTACTTCGAGCCTGTTTTCTGGGAACGAGTCCTCGACATCATCGATCATGAACAGCCGGAAGGGGTGATCGTTCAGCTTGGCGGGCAGACGGCCCTTAAGATTGCGAACCAACTCGATGAGAAAGGGATAAAGATAATCGGGACATCTTCTGAGATGATGGACTTTGCGGAAGACCGCGGAAAGTTCTCAACCATTCTGAAAGAGCTTGAAATTCCATATCCACCTTACGGGATGGCTCGTACTGTTCCTGAAGCAATTCAGAGTGCCGAAAAGATCGGGTACCCGATACTGGTTCGTCCCAGTTATGTGCTCGGCGGTCAGGGAATGCGAATTGCCATCAACAAAGTAGAAGTTGAACAATACGTCAACTCGATCCTGAAACTCTTCCCCAAGAATCAGATTCTGCTTGACCTCTTTCTCGAAAACGGAGTCGAGATAGATGTGGATGCCATTTGCGATGGTGACGAAGTTTGGATTGCTGGAATCATGCAGCACATCGAACCAGCCGGAGTTCACTCTGGTGATTCAACAGCCGTACTACCGCCATTCTCTTTGTCGGACACGGTGATAACAACAATCAAGCGATACGCCTCCGAGATTGCCATGCGATTGAATGTGCGTGGCTTGATGAATGTACAACTCGTCGTCAAAGACGAGGTGGTCTATGTTATCGAAGCCAACCCGAGGGCCAGTCGGACTGTGCCGTTTGTCGCAAAGGCGACTGGCATTGCTGTCTCCAACATCGCCACTAAAGTCATGCTTGGTAAGAAGCTGGCAGAATTTAGGGAGTCAGGTGCTCTCGAATCGTCTCTGGTCGGATTCGCTATCAAGGAGCCCGTGTTCTCATGGGAGAAATTCCCCGAGATTCCAAAGGAGCTTGGACCGGAGATGAAGAGTACTGGAGAAGCCATCGCTTTCATCGACAAATTAACGGACGAACATTTCCGGCGTCCGTTTGAAATGCGCAACCTGTATCTCTCGCGATAGTCGAGTTATCTAATTCAAGACGGGGAGTTCGGTATCGCTGCGGACAGATACATTACCGGACTCGGCTAGTGAGGCAAGGACCACCTGTTGCACACTGCTTGCATCTTCAATATTGTACGCCTTCTCAAGTCGGATATAGTTGTCGGTAAACCCTGTCATCATATCGCGAACATTTCCGCGTTCCCAGAGAACTGGTCGCTCCCTGCCAAGGAATGATTTGTAAAATTGAGTCCGCTTTTTCTCAGAGAGTACGGTCAATATTTTATTTCTGCGACTGCGCTCGTGGAGTGGGACTTGATTGCCCACAGTAGCGAGTTGCTCGGCTGCAACCGTTCCTGGCCGCTCAGAATACGTAAACACGTGCAGATAGGCGAGTGGTAAGTTTTCAAGGAACGCAACAGTATTCAGGAAGTGACCTTCCGTTTCTCCGGGAAACCCGACGATGACATCTCCCCCTATACACGCATCAGGCATGAGTGACAAAATGTCCCGGACGCGCTGTTCGTAGAGACTCCGGCGATAACGTCGACGCATTAGTCCAAGGACTTCGTCATCACCACTCTGCAGTGGCAAATGGAAATGGGGCATGAACTTCCTTGAGCGCGCTACGAAATCGATGATGTCATTCGTTAGAAGGTTCGGCTCGATGGATGATATCCGATAGCGCTGTATGGTAGAAACTTTGTCGAGTCGTTCCAGCAGATCTATCAGGCCTTCATCAGAATCATGCCCAAACAACCCGATGTTGACGCCGCTTAGAACAATCTCTTTTACACCTTCTCGACCGATTTCTTCAGCCTGTTGAATAATCGAGTCGATGGATCCGGATCGGCTGGCGCCGCGTGCCTTCGGGATGGTGCAGAAGGAGCACGAATAGTCACATCCATCCTGCACTTTCAAAAATGTTCGCGTCCGACTTTTGCCTGAATGAGAAGGCATGAATGCCGAGACATCATCAATACAAGAGACTGAGACCTGTGTCCGTTCTTTCTTGACGAACGATTCGGCGATCCGAAAGAGATTGAATTTGTCGTTGGCTCCGAGGACAAGATCGACTCCATCGATATCCGCAATCTCGTCTGGCTTTAGCTGAGCATAGCAGCCGGTTACGACCACAAAGGACTCAGGACTTTTTCTTATCGCCTTCCGTACTATTTGCCTGCATTTCCTGTTGGCCTCCTCGGTGACAGTGCACGTGTTGATGACAACCACGTCGGAGGGTGTCCCGAACGGGACAATCTCATAGCCGCGAGCTTCGAAATCTCTCGAAACGGTACTGGTTTCGGTGAAATTTAGCTTGCAGCCTAGGGTATGAAAAGAAACTGTTGACAATATTATGACGGGGGAGTGACCGAACCCTCGGGCTGCCCGTAACTACTTTTGAATGTGTGTTGAAGGATGAACTCGAACGTAGTCCGTATCTTTCGGGTTTCACCCGAGAAATGGCACCTCAAAAACCGGACGCAGCGTGATTGCCCCAGAAGGATATGGAATTGTAGCGACAGTGATAGGTCTTAGTGTTGGCCTGGCAATGCTTTCACTGGTGGGCGGAACCTTCATCCGAATTCCGCTGATTGGACTAGCCATCCTGGCGGTAGCATTCACACTATACTTTTTCAGAGACCCTAGCAGGGTAATTACCCAGGACACCGGGCGACTGCTTCTGGCTCCAGCCGACGGTAAGGTGATCGAGATTGTAGATGTTGACAATGAACCCCTCTACCTGAAAACGCCAGCAATTCGGATGTCGATCTTTCTATCACCGCTAAATGTTCATGTCAACAGGGTCCCGGCATCCGGCACGGTCGAGTATATCAATTATATTCCGGGAGAATATCTTGTGGCCTGGCACGAGAAGGCCAGCGAGCTTAACGAGCGTTCGGAGATTGGTATGAGACACACCTCCGGGGCGAGAATTATGTTCAAACAGATTGCAGGAGCTGTTGCACGACGTATCGTCTATCATTTGAAAACGGGAGATACCGTACGTGCCGGAGACCGATTCGGGATCGTAAAATTCGGATCAAGGATGGATGTCATCGTACCACGCGGAACGACGTTCCAGGTAAAACCGGGAGACAAGGTTACGGCTGGTGTCACTGTGTTGGGCAACCTGCCTATCGAACAAATTGAGGGCCAGCGAGATGAGTAAACAACGCCCTCGGAAAAATCGACCGGGAACGAAACAGAGAAGATTACGGTCGCGGCTGGCTGCCTACAACGCTTCCAGAGAGGACAGGGGAGTAGCTCCCATGCCTCGAGCGGCCGTGCCATCGTTCTTTACGATCATGAATCTGTTTTGTGGATTCCTTGCCATCACACAGGTCCTGGAGAACAGATTCGAGCAAGCGTGCTGGCTCATTGTGCTTGCAGGTTTTTTTGATGCAATGGATGGCATGATGGCACGTATCACGAATTCTCAAAGCACGTTCGGTGTCGAGCTGGATTCCCTGAGTGACATCGTTTCTTTTGGGGTGGCACCTTCTTTTCTGATTTACGTATTTGGTTTGAAATCATTCGGGATGTTGGGATTAATCTCGGCATCGCTACCCACAATCTGCGGTGCAGTTCGCCTGGCACGATATAATGTGACTTTCGAAGGTGTCAAGAAGGATTATTTTGAAGGCTTACCGATCCCGGTGATGGCAGCAACGATAGTGGCACTTGTTCTCAATTTTAATAATGCTGAGTGGTTTAGTCAGTACAGCCCGAACAACATCACATTGCTTGTGCCAATTCTAGTCGTCCTGTCGGGTTTGATGGTGTCCAATGTCGAATTTGATGCATTGCCGAAGCCGACCCCGGCGTTTCTTCGGGCGAACCGCAAAAAGGCACTCGCCTATCTTGTCGCACTGGTTTTATTAATCACTCTTCAACAAATTGGCTTGTTGATTAGTTTGACAGTTTATCTGCTGCATGGAATATTCCGTGCCGTCTATTCGTTATTGCATAAGTCGGATGCATTTGTTGATGACGAAGACACGTCCGTTGCATAAAAACTCATTCCTATTCGTTAAGAAGCTATGTATAAAGCTAAAATTGAAATAACTCTCCGCCCGTCTATCCTGGATCCACAGGGGAAGGCTACCCGGCACGCCCTGCATAATCTGGGATACTCTGGTATTTCGGACGTCAGGATTGGCAAGATGATTGAGTTGGCTATTGATGCTGCCTCGGGTGAGGAGGCTCACGGTATCGCGAGCGAAGCTTGCGAGAAGCTACTGGCTAACTCTGTGATGGAGAATTTTGCAATTGAGATAGAGGAAGTTGAGGCGGTCGCCGGAAGTTGATACTTCCGCGCGGGGCCACCAACCTCCGCCCCGGTTTTAAGTTACTAATAAAAGAAGCTACCCTGCCAATGACTCGCCTATTGGCGCTTGGTGTAGAAAATCTGTATGACGACCCCAGTAAAGTCACCCTCCACCCAATTCGAGTGGTGCAGCCTGCCTCACGCTCTCACTCGACCACATCGTGTATGGTCTGTACTGGCATCAATCCCCGATACAGAATCTGACGTCGAGGTGCTCGTCGAGGACAGTACCGGATCAGGCATCGACAAACCCTGGAAAGTCATCCTGTTTAATGACGCCGTCCACACGTTCGAAGATGTCATCAATCAACTTATAAAGGCAACATCATGCTCAGCTCAACATGCGGAACACGTTGCCTGGACCGTACACACCAAAGGTAAAGCCCTCGCATATCAGGGTACATTTGAACAATGTTTTCGTGTTCAAGAGATATTGCGGCAGATAGACCTCGTGACTGAGATCGAAGGGTGACGGAGCCCGACTCAGATACTGTTCGCCGCCTCGCGGCTTATTCTTCGTGTGAGATCAAGGTCAAGAATTCTCGTTTTGTAGCGCACGCGTTTAACGCGGCCACCCGCGACGAAGTCGCCCGTCATCTTGAGAAAGTCCACGGCCTGGACAATGATGCCTCGCATTATTGCTATGCTTATCGCATCGGACCTTCAGGTGACGACTTTCGGTTCGATGATGACGGAGAACCAACAGGTACTGCCGGTCCTCCCATTCTTCGCCAAATCGATAGCTTCGATCTGTTGGACACACTCGTCGTCGTGTCGAGATATTACGGTGGAACCAAGCTGGGCGCGGGTGGCCTAATCCGTGCCTATGGCGGTGCCGCTCGAGAAGCTCTCAACCGGGCCTCCATCATTGAAACAATCCGCCGACAATCACTCGAGATAACTTTTCCGTACGAGTCAACCTCTGCCGTCGCCGCCGTTATCAGCAAATACGACGCAAAAGAAAAAGCTGCCGACTACACCGAGCAATCCAAACTCATCCTGGCCGTGCCGACGAAAGACGTGGGTGACTTCACGCGAGATTTTACCGACGCGGTCCGTGGACAGGGCACAATACAGCACAGCAATAGCTAGCGTGGAGCATTCTCCGTCGTCGTCCACATGGCGTCGACAGCCAGTCGATCTACTCTGTTGTTGATCTCATCATCGGCGTGGCCTTTGACTTTGATCCACGTCACATCGTGCTTCGAAACAGCTTCGAGCAACTCCTCCCAGAGATCCTTGTTTTCGACAGGCTTCTTTGACGCGGTACGCCAACCGTTCGCCTGCCAGTTCTTTAGCCAGCCATCGTTAAACGCACGAGCCAGATAAGCACTGTCAGTATGAAGCGATGCTTTGACCGGTTCTTTCAACGTGCGAAGAGCTTCAAGAGCTGCCTTGAGCTCCATCCGATTGTTGGTCGTATCAGGATCGGCACCAGAAATAATTTTCTCATGCTGACCAAATTGAAGTATGGCTGCCCATCCTCCAGGCCCGGGATTTCCCGAACAGGCACCATCCGTATAAATTATGACGTGTTTCAATAGCTCTGTCGCTTGTTATATTGCAAACCTACTTCCTTTCCGTTCGTCTGGCAAACAGCAGGCTTTAAGTAACAGTGAAAAGAAGCAGGCAGGTTATATTTTCAATCCCCACGTGTCTTAACGCCCGGTACCCGAATGAAGTTTGTTGATTATGTCACCGTCTCTATCAGAAGTGGTAAAGGAGGAGCTGGTTCCTCCAGCTTCAGGCGAGAAAAGTATGTCCCTCGAGGCGGGCCCGATGGTGGAGATGGTGGTAAAGGTGGATCCGTAATCATTAAGGGTGACAAACAACTGTATACCCTGCTCGACCTCCGATACAACCGACATCACTTTGCAGAAAACGGTCACCGCGGGGCCGGTTCAACAAAGTCAGGAAAGGCAGGTGAAGATATTTATCTGAGAGTACCCATCGGAACGATTGCGCGAAATTCTGAAACTGGTGAAGTAATGGCTGAAATTCTCGAGGACGGACAGGAGGTCGTTCTTGCCCAGGGAGGCAAGGGAGGGCAGGGCAATACTCACTTTAAGTCAGCTACACGCCAGGCACCAACCTATAGCCAGCCGGGACTCCCGGGGGAAGAGTACGACATAACACTCGAGTTGAAACTTCTGGCCGACGTCGGGCTGGTCGGTTTCCCCAACGCCGGCAAAAGTACGTTCGTCGCTTCTGTGTCTGCCGCGCGACCCAAAATAGCAGACTACCCCTTCACTACACTTGAGCCATCCCTCGGCGTCGTGCGTATCGGAGACTACGAATCGTTCGTCATCGCCGACATTCCTGGTATCATCGAAGGTGCCCACGAAGGAAAAGGGTTAGGCATTCAGTTCCTGAAGCATATCGAACGAAATGCTATCCTGCTCTTCCTCATTCCAGTGACGACAGAAGACATAGCGGACGAGTACGACACTCTGAAAAATGAGCTTGAATCCTTCTCCGAAGACCTGCTGGACAAGCCGCGCTTTCTGGCGGTGAGCAAAATGGACCTGTTGCCAGCCGATGAGCGTGACGATGTATTGAAGACCGTCCGGGAATCCCTGTCGGAAGAAATCCCCGTGTTCGCTATTAGCTCTGTCGCAAGAGTCGGCCTTGAAGAGCTACTGCAGAAGCTCTGGCAGCAAGTGGTTCGTCTCAAGGAGGTTGATGCCTGAACCGGTCCAGGAACCAACCGTCGAACAACGTAACCTTGTCGCCCTGTCTCTCATACCCGGATTGGGCCCCCGGAAAATACGGATGTTGATGAGCTCGTGCGGCTCCGCGTCCAGGGTGTTCGAAGCGCCTCGATCTCATCTTCTAAGGATATCCGGCATAGGAAAACATCTTGCCGATCAGATCGGTGGATTTCGGGACTTCGACACTATTGACGATCAATTTCAAAAGGCGGCTTCAATGTCCGCAGCGTTTGTCTCGATTGCGGATTCGACTTATCCATTATTGTTACGTCAGATCTATGATCCGCCACCCTTCCTGTGGGTTGTGGGCCGCCGCGATATTGAATGGCAGCACTGCATAGCTGTAGTCGGTACACGACGACCGTCAGCATACGGGAAGAGGGCCACAAGGTCGATTGTGAGACAACTATGCGAGCAACGTTGTGTTATTGTAAGCGGTCTCGCTTATGGAATCGATGCGGTAGCTCACAGGGAGGCAATCTTTCAGGGCGCTCACACAGTGGCCGTTCTCGGGTCGGGACTCGACGTCATCTATCCACGTAGTCACCGAAAACTTGCGGATGACATTTCGAATCACGGCTGCATAATATCGACGTTTCCTTTCGGGACGCAGCCGGATGCGCCGAACTTTCCACAGCGAAACAGACTCATAAGCGGAATATCGAGAGCGACACTTGTAACCGAAGCATTTAATCGAGGTGGTGCCCTGATAACGGCTTCAATGGCACTCGACCAGAACAGGGAGGTCTTCGCCGTTCCAGGCCCTATCTTCTCACCTTCATCGGCCGGAACGAACTGGCTGATAAAAGAAGGCACGGCCAAACTCATTCAGAATGTCGATGATATTCTTGTCGAAATTGGCATAGACAAAATCACACACCGTACTGACTCTGCGAATTTCCGTAATTTGCCCGATGACCTGACGACCATCGAGCAGCGTGTGGTTGACATCTTGCAAGAAGATCGAACGCATATTGATACGATTTGCAAGGCCGCGAAGCTCGACGCTGCAGTAACTCTTTCCATTCTGCTGCAACTTGAGTTGAAGGGAGTTGTCAGACAGGACGAGGGATATCTGTTTGCTCGCCTCTAAATGCTTTACTTCTCTGAATCCATACCTTGTTGTAGCAACGTACCGAATGTCTACCGAACCCGACCGCGTCGAAACACAAATTGAAGTACCGGTACCTCCTGGATATAAAGAGGGTGCACGACTCGATGTGTATCTGACGGGTTGCATACAAAATGCCAGCAGGTCGAAGGTGCAACAAGGAATACAGGCGGGGCAGGTAAACGTCAATGGCAAAATCGTGACCAAGAGTTCGTACGTGGTGCAAGGTGGAGATCAGATTGTATGTACCGTGATGAAGCCGCCACCGATCGATATAGTCCCGGAAGATATACCGCTGTCGATCGTCTACGAAGACGAAGCGTTACTGGTCGTAGACAAGGCAGCCGGAATGGTGGTGCATCCGGCATACGGAAACAGGAACGGCACTCTTGTAAACGCCTTGCTACACCATCTGGGGAGTGATGCCATCGATATGGATGATGAAGACCCGTACGATGAACTGGACCTCTCCAGTATCAATGCGACACCTTCATTTCCCGGAGATCCATCCGTTCGCCCGGGTATTGTTCATCGTCTCGACAAGGGGACGAGTGGCCTTCTGGTTGTAGCCAAAACTGATCGGGACCATTCATTTCTGGCACGGCAATTCCACGACCACTCTATCGAACGGATGTACCGTGCCATCCTGTGGGGTGTGATAGAGGAGGACGAGGGGACTATTGATCAACCACTGGGACGGAGTACCGGAGACAGAAAAAAGATGGCCGTAATCAAGAATGGTAAGCGGGCCGTCACACATTACAAGGTAGTCGAAAGACTCTCCCACACATCCATGTGCGAATTCCGACTCGAAACCGGAAGGACACACCAGATCCGTGTCCATTCTGCCCACATCAGCAGGCCGCTGCTTGGTGATACAACGTATGGAGGAGACCGCATTCGTTCAGGCCCGGATACACGGTCTCGAAACCAGTTTTTTCAGAATCTCTTCGCAGTAATGCCCCGGCAGGCTCTCCACGCTGCTGTTTTGGGCTTTGTGCACCCTCGTACAGAAGAATTTGTCCGTTTCGAAAGTGATCTGCCTGAAGATATTGAATACGTAGCCACTCGCCTTCGGCAGGTAGAGCCCTGACAACACGCAAGTCTCACGGCGAAAGGGTATCTTTTGGACCACAATCTTGCAGTCTGGAACCAGTGGCAACCTTTGGCACTATTTCCAGTTTACAGACGCTACCAAAAATTGCAGTACGTATGCGAGCGGGCGACAAAAAATATTCAGACCTTCTGGGTCCGGATCGAATATCGATCGACATCCAGGCATCGACCAAGCACGCCGTCATTGATGAGATGATCGACATGCTTGGCGGGCACCCGGCTGTAACCTCTATTGACGATGTGCGCCGGTCGGTTCACGATCGTGAAGCCCTCATGTCAACCGGTGTTGGCTCCGGCCTCGCCTTGCCACACGCCAAAACAGTTGGCGTTTCAGAAACGATCGCGGCATTCGGTATTATCAAGCCGGGTATCGAATTCGAATCAGTCGATGGCCTTCCTGTTGAACTCGCCTTCTTGCTGGTCGGCCCAGAGTCGGCGCGCTCAGAACATATTCGAGTCTTGAGTTGGATATCAAGACTGATGAATCGTGCGGAAGTCCGGGAATCGTTACTGCGGGCAGATTCCCCTGACGCCGTCATGTCGATCTTTCAGTCGGAGGGAGAACACCTCGTCACCAAATAACCTGCGAACAGCCGCCATCGAAATTCACCACTAGCGACATTCCTTTTGAGTCGATCCTTTAAGAATATAAAAGGTACTTTCGATATCCTTCCGGACCCTTCGAACAGTAGCGATGCATCTCCGTTCGGGTCGTCAGAATGGATCAGAATCGAGACGACAATTCGGGAAATCATGCGACGGCATGGTATGTCGGAAATACGAACTCCCATTCTCGAACCGCTAGAACTTATTGCACGGGGTGTAGGTGAGCTGACAGATATTGTCAGCAAGGAGATGTTCGCTTTTAACCGGGAAGGAACCGACTACGTACTTCGGCCCGAAATTACGGCGCCCGTGATTCGGTCTTATCTCCAGCACAATCTGGACCAACTATCTCCCGTGCAGCAACTGTTTTATATAGGTCCCTGCTTTCGAGCTGAAAGACCGCAGAAGGGGAGGTATCGTCAGTTTCATCAGTTCGGGGCCGAAGTGATCGGCGAGGAAGGCCCACTGGCCGATGTCGCCACGATCCTGTGCATGGCGGATATCTACCGAGAGCTGGGGATCGAAAATGTGCAGCTTCGACTTAATTCGCTCGGCGATGAATCCAGCAGGCCAGCGTACAAAGCAGCGTTACACGAATACCTGTTGCCCCTCGCCGACGGGCTAAGTGCCACGAGCCGTGCACGACTGGACAAGAATGTTCTTCGGATCCTCGACACCAAGAGCCCGGATGAACGCGCCTTGTTAGAGAACGCCCCGGTACTATCAGACTTTATCGACGACGAAAGCGAACGCCATTTTGAAACCGTCTTGAACATGCTCGAGCAAGTCGGTCTTCGCTATACG